>DAOTZP010000471.1:0-2901 GCA_034434265.1 Anaerolineales bacterium
GTTCAACGTAATGCAGCGTGGGAATGCGAATGGCAACTCCCGCCGCGTTGACAACGAAGAACATGCCCAGCTGGCTTAATAAGGGCTGCGAGCGCGATTCGGGGTACGTCCACAATCGATTCCATGTGAAGTTGCTCATCACCGCGCAGATGAATGAAATGGTGCCTGCAAACACCAGCGGCATATCGAGAAAATGCGAAAGCGCGTTCATCACGCCGAAATCAATCACCGCGCCAGCCGCTCCAACGATGGCGAATTTAACGAAGCGCTTTTGTTCCTTGCGATTGTTGAGCATCAGTCAAGTCCAAGTTTTTGTTTGAAGAAGGGAATGGTGCGGCGCAGCCCTTCTTCAAGGTCAACTTTTGGCTCCCAGTTTAGGATTTGCTTTGCGCGGGCGATGTCCGGCCTGCGGCGCTGCGGGTCGCGCGCGCTGCGGGCGTTTTCCACATAGGTGATGCCTTCCGTATTGCCTGTCACTTTGTTGATGGCTTCGGCAAATTGCAATATGCTCATCTCTACGGGGTTGCCAAGATTGACGGGCATGTGTTCTTCGGAATATAAAAGTTTGACAATGCCTTCAATCAAATCATCCACATAGCAGAAGGAACGGGTTTGCGCGCCGTCGCCATATACGGTGAGCGGCTGACCGAGCAGCGCCTGCTTAAGCAGGTTGGGCAGCGCGCGCCCGTCTTCCAAATCCATGCGCGGACCGTAGGTGTTGAAAATCCGCACGATGCCGGTATTGACGTGATGAAAGCGGTGATATGCCATTGTAAGCGATTCTGCGAAGCGTTTGGCTTCATCGTACACGGCGCGGGGACCGACCGGGTCCACATTGCCGGGATAACTTTCGGTTTGCGGGTGAACTTCCGGGTCGCCGTAAATTTCGCTGGTGGAAGCAAGCAGAAAACGCGCTCCGTTTGCGCGGGCAACGCCCAAACAATTATGCGTGCCAAGCGCGCCTGCTTTCATGGTTTGAATGGGAAGGTTGAAATATCCCGAAGGCGATTGCGGGTTTGGGCTGGCAGGCGAGGCGAAGTGTAAAATCGCGTCCACTTTGCCGGGGACAAAAATGTAGTTTGAAACATCGCGTTTGTAAAATGAAAACTTTTCATTGCCCGCCAGATGCGCAATATTATCCGCGCTGCCGGTAATGAAATTATCCATGCCGATGATTTCGTGTCCGTCTGCCAGCAGGCGGTCTGCAAGGTGCGAGCCGAGAAAGCCTGCTACTCCTGTGATTAATATTTTCATTATGTGTCCTTGATGTTTTATTTCCAATCTATCATGCTGATTAATCCATCGCCAGTAACCTGATACGACTGTCCGCTGCCGCTGTCTATCAGCCAAAGATTGCCTTGATAAATTACTGCAATAAAGTCGCCTGTTTGCCCTTCAATTGGCTCCGGCGCCCAAACGGGAACTTGCGGTTCAATTCCGCTTGCATCCGGCGGGGGAAAGAGCGCGGCGCGGTTCGAGCCGTCCCTGTCCATCACCATCAAACGATAGCGGCTGGTCGCGCTTTGTTCGGGAAAGATGCTTTGCAAATACGCAATTTGATACTGCCGCTCGCGTCCGTTCCAGCGCGCGGGCGAAGAGGAAGGGTAGGCAAACATGCCTGCGGATTCGGTCATCACCACATTGGCTTCGCTGCTGAATGAAAATGCCGCAAGGTTAAAAAACGGCGATTCTTCGCTTGGCACAGGCGCGGGCGCGGGCGCGTGCGTGACGTAGTATAACGTCTTTCCATCCGCGCCCCAAGTCAGCGGCGGAATCCACGCCCAATCGCTGCGGGTGTTAAGCGGCGTGATGTTGACCAGCGGTTTGAGATACCCGCCGTCCTGGTCCACCGTGCCAATTTGGTCGGGACGCGCATACGCGAGTCTTCCATCGGGCGAGTAGGCGAATTTCATGCCCCACCAGCCATACACGCCGCCGCTGCTTGGTTCGAGCATTTTGCGCGGCGGTCCGCCTGAAACGCTGACACGGTACAAGTCGTTGTTTGCCTGCCAGCCCGGCGCCGCCGCGCGCGGCTCCACAGTGGAGTATGCCACCGAATTGGTTTCTGGAATCCATTCCGCGTAATGCACAACATTTGAGGCTTGCAGCGAAACGGGCTTGGGGTCTGTTACGGTGGTTCGCACCACCCACAGCGTATTAATTTCTTCCGCCGCCGGTTTTTTCGATTTGCGCGTAAAAATCAAATAATCGCCTTTGGGCGAAAGTTTGAAGATGCGCCCGTCCAAATCTCCCGTGCCAACCAGCACGCGGCGGCTTGCGGTGGAATCTTCCATAATCCACGCATTGCCGCCGGAAAGATACGCCAGCCCGCCGGGGATGTTGATGGGCGTAAAAGATGACCGCGCGCCAATCATCACAATTTCCGGCTGCGCCTCGTGGAGGATGACCGTCTTCACCGCGTTTTTGCTGACTTCAAGATTGTCTTCGAGGATTCTTCGATACGTCACTTCTTGCAAGCCGTTTACGCCCGCCTGAACCAGCCGCGTTTCTCCTTCGGGCAAAGTTTCATTGCGGACGACCTGCCGCTCAAACGGGATGATGACTTGCTCGGTTTCAAAAATTTCCCGCACGCGGGTGAGTTTGATGGTATCGCCATTTTTTAGCACGGCATAAAACGGCGGCGTGGAACGGTCCAAACTTTCCGGGGTAATGTTTGCCGCCTGTAATGCCTGCAGCACGGTGCTGCCCGCCGGAAGCGAAACTTGCCGGGTTGCGCCATCCGCTGTGATGTTAACTTGAATCTGTCCGCTCACTTGCGGCGAACGGCAGGCGGCGAAAAAAAGCATCGCCAGCAGAATCAAGCGGGAACGAAAGGCAAGGCGCGGCATGTCGGGTATAATCTATCGGCTATTTAATTCTGCCGGTCATCGTCATTACGCC
>DAOTZP010000472.1:0-5557 GCA_034434265.1 Anaerolineales bacterium
TCATAAACAAACCCGACAGGTTTGCGCGAAGCGAACCTGCCGGGTTCTTTTGCATCTCAAAATGGAATTTACAGCCCGTAAATTTCGCTGTATTTGGCGGTCAAATAGCGGACGTAAGGCGCGGAATCAATCTTTGAGCCGGTCACTTTTTGCACCAAATCCTGCGGGTCATACTTGTGACCGTGAACGTGAATCTTCTCGCGCAGCCATTCGCGCAGCGCGGAAAATTCCCCCTTGCGAATTTGTTCGGAAAGACCGGGAATCTCCGCATTGATGGTTTCCCACAACTGCGCCGAAATCAAATTGCCCAGCGCGTAGGTGGAGAAGTACCCCAGCAGCCCGCTTGACCAGTGAATATCCTGCAGAACGCCTTGCGCGTCGTTGGGCGGAACAATGCCAAGATATTCTTTCATCTTTTCGTTCCAAATTTCGGGCAGGTCTTTAATGGCGTATTTGCCTTCCACCATGCCGATTTCCATTTCAAGCCGCAGCATAATGTGGAGATTGTAGGTCGCTTCATCCGCATTCACGCGAATCAGCGAAGGCTGCACTTTGTTGATGGCTTTATAAAACGCTTTCAGGCTCACGCCTTCCAACTGTGTTGGGAAGGTTTTCTTTAACAGCGGGAAGAAATGTTCCCAAAACGGGTAGGAGCGCCCGACCAAATTTTCCCACATGCGCGATTGCGATTCATGCACCGCGAGCGAAGTTCCGCCCGCCAGAGGCGTGCGCTCGTAGGCGGGGTTGCTGCCCATCTCATACAGCGCGTGACCTGCCTCGTGCATGGCGCTGAACAGTGTGGCAAGCGGCTGGTCTTTTTCAAAGCGGTTGGTAATGCGCGCGTCATTTACGCTGAACGTCGTCTGAAAGGGATGCGGGGCTTTGTCCTGACGTCCGCGCGTAAAGTCATAACCGAATTTGGAAATAATCAATTCGCTGAAATCCCAAACCTTCTTTTCGGGATATTTTTTATTCAAGAAGTCGTCCTTCACCTGCTTTGCCGAAGTGATTGCCTTAATCAGCTCCACTTGTTTGGGGCGCAGGGCTTCAAAAATGGTCTTTACATCGGCGGTTTTCATGCCGGGTTCAAAATCATCCAGCAGCGTATCGTAGGGATGTTCGGCAGGCGGGAAGAAGGAAATGTATTTATGCACCATCTCCACCATTTTTTCCAGATGCGGGCGGAAGATGGAAAAGTCGGACTTGCTTTTTGCTTCCACCCAGGCTTCAAACGCCTTGCTGGTGACGATGGCTTGTTCGGCGACAAACGAAGCAGGCACGCGGGTGGCTTTTTCGTAATTGCGTTTTGCCACGCGCACCAACGCTGCGTCATCCGATTCCGGGCTGAATTGGTCTTTTAATTCGTCGAGCAATTTTCCCACTTCGTCGGATGTGGCTTTTTGGTGGGCAATTTTTGAAAGGGTGGAAACTTGCTGCCCGCGCGCTTCCGCGCCGCCGGGCGGCATATTGACCTGTTGGTCCCATTCCAAAACAGACGCGGCGTGATAAATATCGGATACTTCGCCAAGAATTTCCTTCAACTGACCAAGTTTTTCAGACATGCGGTGTTCTCCTTGAAAATTTTTTCTTATTTTACCAAGCATCTCAATATGCCAACCGTACGCGCTGTCATTTCGAGGGAGCGGCAGCGACCTGGAAATCTTGCTCTGCGCGTGAGAGGATTTCTCCTCGCCGCTTCGCGGCTTGTCGAAATGACAAGGCGGCGTGGCATCGGTTGCGTTGTTTCACTCGTCGAATGACAAGGCATTCATTTGGGACAGTTGCGCTTTTCGCCGGTGGCGTCTTCTTTTATTTCCACCACCACGCCTTCGCGGGTATCCACTTCCTCAATCAGCACGGGGTCGGGCATATCAATATCATACACCCAGTAATGACCGGGGTTTAACCAGACTTCGTTTTCAATGGTGTACGAAGGACCAACAAACACCTCGCCCGGTTCAATAAACAAGCGATGATGCGTGCAATTTCGCAGGTATGCGGGTTTGGGAAATTCGTTTACGGTCACTTGCGGAACGGTTTCAATGTTTCCATCAAGTTGCGCGTAGCGGGTTTGGAGCGAAATCCAACCCGTCGAGTTTGAATCGGGGATGATAATCTGCGCCCATTTATACAACACATCATGCCCTATCACTTGCGCGGTTTCGTCTTTATACAGCACGTCAATTTGATTGAAGCCAAAATCCGGTCCGCGGCGGATGTACACATTGCCATTGACGGCGCGGATGAAAACGCTTGGGGCGGCTGTCGGGCTGGGCGCAAGAGTCGGCGTGAGGGTTGGAAGAACCCGCGCTGTGGATGTCGGGCGGGGCTGGGTGGGCGTGGCAGGGTTTTGCCGCACTGCCGCCGTCGGCTCTTGCGCGGAATCCGCTTCTCTTTGCATACATGCTTGCGTGAACAAAATCAATACAAGCAGAAAAAATTTTGCGCGTTTCATGTTATTCGTAACGCAGGGCTTCCACCGGTTCAAGGTTTGCCGCGCGGCTGGCTGGGTAAATGCCAAAGAACAAGCCGATGATGGCGGAAAAACTGGTGGAAAGGAGGATGGCGTCCATGCCGACAACCGGCGTGAAGTTGTTGCCTGTGGCAGCCGCCACTTTGCCGACAATAAAGGCAATCAGCCAGCCAAACATAATGCCGATGATGCCGCCAATCAAGCTTAACAGCGATGATTCGGTGAGGAATTGTAAAAGGATGTCGCGTTTGCGCGCGCCGAGCGCTTTGCGTAAGCCAATTTCGCGCGTTCGTTCGGTGACGGAGACCAGCATAATGTTCATAATGCCAATGCCGCCAACGAGCAGCGAAATGCCCGCAATGCCGCCGAGGAAGATGGTCAGCACGCCGGTGATGGTTTCAAACGTTTGCAGAAAATCCTGCTGGGTGAAGATGGTGAAATCGTCCGCGCCGATGGGGGTTTGGTGGCGCTGGCGCAGGATGTTTGCAATTTCTTCGGAAGCTTGCGTAACGGTTTCGGCGCTGGTTGCCTGCACGAAAATGACATCCACTTGGTCGCGCGAGCCGCGCTTAATCAGGCGCGCTTGCGCGGTGGTGAAGGGGATGTACGCCGCGTCGTCTTCGCTGCCAAATGCGCCGCCGCCTTTGGCAACCAAAACGCCAATCACACGGAAGGGCTGTCCTTCGATGCGGATGGTTTCGCCGACCACGCCGTCGCTGTGACCGAACAGTTTGATTGCGGTTTCCGGTCCCAGCACAACGACGGACATGCGTCCGAGGGAATGTTCTTCGTTGATGAATTCGCCCTCTTCCACTTCCATGTTGCGAACTTGCGCGTACTCTCCCGTGACGCCGGAAATTTGCGTGGTGGCGTTTTCGCCTCCGAAGGTGAGCGTGCCGTTGCCTTGAATGATGGGCGCGACGGCTTGCACAGAAGGCGCGGCAAACGGGTCTGCAATGGCTTGGGCGTCGCCCAGTGTAAGCGGGCGGTCATTGTTGCCGCTGCGTCTTCCGGGCGGTCCGCCGCCGGGTCCGCCCCCGCCTTGTTCCGGTCCGCCGCGGAAGACGAAGAGCAGGTTTGTTCCAATGCTGCTGATGGAGCCGGTGATGGATTCTTGCGCGCCGTTGCCGACGGCAAGCATGGCAATGACCGCCGCAACGCCGATGACAATGCCAAGCACTGTCAGCCCGGAGCGCATTTTATTTCCGTTCAAACTTTCCAATGCTTCGAAAAGGGCTTGTGCGAAACTCATCTTTTGCTAATTCCAGTAATTTCGTAGTCTGGGTCAATTTCGCCGTCACGCAGGCGGATGATGCGCTGCGTTTGCTCGGCAATCTTTGGGTCGTGTGTGACGATGATGAGCGTGGTGCCGAAGTCTTTGTTCAAGCTAAGCAGCAGGTTCATAATTTCCCTGCCGACTTTGGAATCAAGGTTGCCGGTTGGCTCATCTGCCATGATGATGGCGGGGTTGTTCACCAGCGCGCGGGCAACTGCCACGCGCTGCTGCTGTCCGCCGGAGAGTTCGTAAGGGCGGTGGTTCATTCTGTCTTTCAAGCCAACCGCTTCCAGCGCGGCTTTGGCGCGTTCTTTTCTTCCTTCTGTAATTCCGGCATACCGCAGGGGAAGTTCCACATTGCCAAGCGCGGTCAGGCGCGAAAGCAGGTTAAAACTTTGAAAGACGAATCCCACTTTGCGGTTTCTTATGCTGGCGAGTTGGTCATCGTTCATTTGCGCGACGGATTCGCCATCCAAAATATATTCGCCGGAGGTGGGTCTGTCCAAACATCCGAGCGTGTTCATCATGGTGGATTTGCCGGAGCCTGAAGGTCCCATAATTGAAACCACTTCGCCGCGTTGAATGTTGAACGAAACCCCGCGCAGCGCGCGCACTTCAATTTCGCCCATTTTATACGTTTTGGTCAGGTTGCGGGCTTCGATGACCCAATCCATATTTAACCTCCAAACGGTCCGCCAAACATATTCGGCGGGTTGAGGATAATCAGGTCGCCTTCTTTCAGGTCGCCGCCTGCCAGCACGCTCATTGTATCGGATGACGCGCCCAGCGTAATTTTCACTTGTTTGGGCTGCCCGTTTTCAAGGATGTACACCACGCGCTCCCCGTCAATCAATCGGACCGCGCGGTTGGGGACGAGCAGCATGTTTTGTTGTTCTTCAATCACAATGTTCACGGCGGCTGTCATGCCGGGTTTGACCGCTTCGTCGGCATTGGTCAGCTCAACGGTGACGCTGAAATTTACCACGCCTTGCGCGTTATCGCCCGCCTGCCCGACTTGAATCACCTTGCCTTGATATTCCTTGTTAAGGATGGCGTCAAACACGAGCGATGCGGTTTGCCCGACTGAAACGCGGTTAATATCCACCTCGGAGACTTGCAAATCCACCAGCAGGTGAGTCAGGTCGTCCATGCGAAAGGCAATGCTGCCCGCGTTCACTTGGTCGCCTGCAATGGGGTACGCTTGCGTAATCGTGCCATCAAACGGCGCAACGATGCGCGCCAGATTTAAGGTTGCCTCTGCGGCGGCAACACGCGCTTCTGCGGCGGCAATATCCGCCGGGTCTGCGCCGTTTTTCAATCTTTCCATGTTGCGGCGCGCGTCATTTAACCTTGCTTCCGCCAGCGCAAGTTTTTCATCCGCGTCTTTTATGGTTTCTTCGTCCGCATAGCCTTTATAGGTGCGGGTTTTTAACTGTCCGAACTGCCAATATGTATCTGTGATTGTGATTTTGCCGTTTAGGCTTTTGCGGTAATCATACGCTTTTTGATATTCCGCTTCCGCTGCGTCCAATACGCGCGCGGCTTCCGCCCGCGCCGTATCGGAATTGAGCAATTCTTCCAGCGCTTTTTGCGCGCTGGCTAAATCGGCTTCGGCAAGAATAATGCTTTGATTAAGCGACTTTTTGTCCAGCGAAGCAATCACATCATCTTTCTTTACCAAGTCGCCGACTTTGAAATTGACCTTTTCAACAATTCCGTTGGTTTGCCATGCCAGTATTGCGCTTTGCTGGGCGCGGACGCTTCCTGTTGCGCCGACGGTTGCCACCAGATTGCCGCGTTCCAATTTT
>DAOTZP010000473.1:0-6052 GCA_034434265.1 Anaerolineales bacterium
TGCGGAAACAGGCTCAGGGGAATCCTCCTCCGCGCTTTGTTGGGGGGCGGGGATAAATCGCGGCGGGGTGGAAGTCTGCGGGGCGGGGCGTCCAATTCGATTGGCAATTTCAGGTTTGATGCCGGGCGCGGGTGGAACTGAAACGGCGGGCGCGGGTTCTTCGCGTTGTTTTCCAAAGGTCATTAATACCCGTCCGAGCTGGTCGGCGGTGCGGTATCTTGCCGAAGGTTCTTTGGATAAAACCTTCATGATGATTTCTTCAAGCGCGGGCGGCATATCCGGCACATATTCGCGGATGGGGATGGGGCGGGCGTTGATGTGCAGGCGGGCGAGTTCTTCGGCGCTGGCGGCGGTGAAAGGCGGCGTGCCGGTGAAAAGTTCATACATCACCACGCCGAGCGCGTACACATCTGAAGCGGGGGTGAGCGCTTCGCCTGCGGCTTGTTCCGGCGCAAAGTACAGCGGAGAGCCCCAGACGACTTTTGCTTTTTCGCCGCTGACCATAGTGGAAAGCGCGCGCGCGATTCCGAAATCGGTCACTTTGAGCCGCCCGTCTTTGGAGACGAGCATATTATGCGGCTTGACATCGCAATGCACCAGCCCGGCGCGGTGGGCGTATCCAATTCCGGCGCATGCCTGCACCATAAGCGGAATGCCCGCTTCGACGGTGAAGCGTCCCTTTTCGCGGATGAGCTGTTTCAGGTCTTTGCCGGGGATGAGTTCCATGACGATGAAGAGCATGTCGTCGGCAAAGCCAAAGTCATGCACGGTGACAATGTTGGGGTGCGAAAGGTTCGCGGCGGCGCGCGCTTCGAGCCTGAAATTTTTTTGAAAATCCTCGCTGCTTGAAAAATCTTTTCGCAGCGCTTTGATGGCAACGTAGCGGTCAAGCATCGGGTCGCGGGCGCGGTACACTTCCGCCATGCCGCCGGAGCCGAGCCGTTCGAGGAGTTGGTATCTTCCGTTGAGGAGTTTGGGTTGTTCCATTAACTTGAATTATACCTAAATTGAATCATCAGTGGTGATGGGGGGTAAAATTATGGCATGACCACCATTCAACTTTTCATCACCTGCCTTGTGGATTCGTTCTTCCCCGGAACGGGCGAAGCGGTTGTGAAGGTGCTGAACCGTCTCGGCGTGGATGTGGAATTTGCTCCCGAACAAACCTGCTGCGGACAGCCGCAATTTAATTCGGGCCTGCGAAGTGACGCGCGCGCGATTGCGGAACATACGATTAAAGTATTTGAAAAAACAACGGGGGATATTGTCACACCCTCCGGTTCATGCGCGCATCATTTCCGCCATCATTATCAGGAATTATTTGCAGGCGATGAAGTTTGGTGTCTGCGCGCGCAGGCGTTTGCAAGCCGCGTATATGAATTTACCGAATATGTCGTGGATAAACTGAACGCGCCCGACGTGGGGGCAAGATGGGACGGCTTGCTGACTTATCACCCCTCGTGCCATACCCTGCGCGGAATCAACGTGGACAGGCAGCCGCGTTTGCTGTTACAAAACGTAAAAGGCGCAACGGTGGTTGAACTCCCCAACGCGCATGAATGCTGCGGCTTTGGCGGCGTGATGTCTGTTGAGCATCCCGAACTTTCGGCGGAGTGGTTGAAGCGCAAAATCAAAAATCTGGAGGAGACCAAATCTCCCACGCTGGTTGTGACGGATGCGGGTTGCCTGATGCACATTGCGGGCGGGCTGCATCGTGCGGGGAAGAGTCAGCGGGTGGCGCATATTGCGGAGGTATTGGCGAGTCAGTGAGATTGCTGTTGCTGGCTGCTGACAAAAGGAAACATCATGGATACATTCCGCCAAAGAATTGTGGAATCGATTAATAACGAAACGCTTCAAGGCGCGTTGGATGCGAACACCGAGCGGCGTTTGAAAGGACGCGCCGCCGCGTTTGAATCCATCCCCGACTGGCGCGAAAGAAGGCGGCGGGCAAAGCAAATCCGCGCGGATGTGATTGAGAATCTTGAAGCGTATCTTGAACAATTCATTGTCAGGAATCAAGAAAACGGCGTCATCGTTCACCGCGCAAAAGACGCGGATGAGGCGATAAATATATTTTTGCAAATTGCAAAACCAATCACCAATCGCCAATCTCCAATTCCCAATCGCGCATTGCGGGTTGCAAAATCCAAGTCAATGGTGAGTGAAGAAATTAACCTGAATCATGTTTTGGAAAAAGCGGGCATTGAGGTCATCGAAACCGATTTGGGCGAATACATTGTGCAACTGCGCCGTGAGAGACCGAGCCACATCATTACGCCCGCCGCGCATTTGAAGAAAGAACAAGTGGCGCAACTCTTCCATGAACAACTTGGCATCGAATACACCACCGATATTCCCGCCTTAACCGCCACAGCAAGAAAAACGCTGCGCGAAGTTTTTCTCACCGCCGATATTGGTTTTAGCGGAGTGAACTTTGGCGTGGCGGAAACGGGCAGCGTGTGCGTCATCACCAACGAAGGCAACGGGCGCATGGTGACGACTGTTCCGCCCGTTCACATTGCGCTGATGGGTATGGAACGTCTCGTTCCCAACCTTAACGATTTATCGCTCATGCTTTCTTTGCTGCCGCGCTCGGCGACGGGACAAAAACTTACGGTTTATACACAAATCTTAAATCAACCCCTTGAAAATCAAACGCGGCATTTAATTATTTTGGATAACGGGCGCTCGCGCTTGCAAAAATCCCCGTTGAAAGAATCGCTCTACTGCATCCGCTGCGGCGCGTGCCTTAATGCGTGCCCCGTCTTCCGCGAACTCAGCGGACACGCGTATATTGGCAAAGATAAATCCATCGCGCCGTATCCGGGTCCCATTGGCTCGGTCATCTCGCCCGGATTGTTTGGCGAAAATTACGTTCATCTTGCGCAAGCTTCATCACTTTGCGGCGCGTGCAAAGAAGCCTGCCCGGTGGATATTGATTTGCCGATGCTGCTCACGCGCGTCCGCGCCGGGCAATCTTTAATGACCAATCACCAATTACCAGCGACTCGTGAAGGCGCAGGATTGTCTCCCATCATCAAACTTGGTTTGCGGATGTACACCCGCGCTGCGACTCACCCGCGCGTTTTTTCCGCCGCGCAAAAATTTGCCGCCGCCGCAAGTTTTCTCCTTGCTCCCGCCTCCAAATGGCTTCGACTCCCCGCGTTTACCGGCTGGGGATACAGCAAAGACTTTCCAAAGTTTGCGGGTAAGACGTTTCGGGAGAGATTCCAAAATGGGAGTGGAAATTTGAGAGAGTGGAAGCGTGGTCAATTTACCAATGAGCAACCCGCTCAATTACCAATTACCGGTTACCAATCTCCCTTGTCTCAATTTACATCCGAACTCACCGCGCTGGGCGGGCATGTGCATCGAGCCGTCAATGTTTCAAACGATGTGATTGATTTTTTGAAATCGCGCAATATCACAAAAATTCACATTGAGCCAAATACGCTGGATGAAACGCTATTAAAAGAAGCGGGCATTGAATTCACATACGATGCGGATGACAAAATCCTCGCGGGGGTGACAAAGGCTCGCTGCGGGCTGGCAGATACGGGGTCGGTTCTCGTTGCGGATGGGGAGGGGAATCCGCTGCGGGGTTCGCTGCTGCCGGAAATTCACATTGCCATTTTGAAGGCGAAGGATATGCTTCCAACACTTGCGGATGCCATTCATCAAGTTAAAGATTTGCGCGCGGCGGTCTTCATCACGGGGCCTTCGCGCACCGCCGACATTGAAATGACGCTCACCATCGGCGTGCATGGACCGAAAGAAATTCACGTTTTTGTTGACGATTCGGATTCAGGGTGATACAATCCCGCCGCCTCAAAACTCAGCCCCCATCGTCTAGCGGCCCAGGACGAAGCCCTCTCAAGGCTTAAACCGGAGTTCGAGTCTCCGTGGTGGCACCATTCAAAAGCGTCACTGCTGTGGCGTTTTTTTGTTAAACCGCAGCCCCCGCAAGGGGATGTTATTCGAGTCTCCGTGGGGCGCCATTCTATAAAATATGTTAACGCGAACTCGGGATAAGAATTTTTCTTAACGCAGAGGCGCAGAGCTCGCGGAGAAAAACATAACAAAAAAAGACTCTGCGCCCTCCGCGCGCCGAAGGGAATCGGGGGCGTGGTTCATATCTTTCCTCTATGTCGGGGGCGTTTGTGAATAAAGTGTTCAAGGTACAATATCCAAAATTCCTGCCTTAAATAAGGAGCCTCATGGATACGATTTTATTGGATGGTACGAGCCTGACCTTTGAGCAAGTGCGCGCGGTGGCGTATGGCGCGCCCAATGCCCCGCGCGTGGAAATTCATCCCGATGCAAAAAAAAGCGTTGCGCGCGCCGCCGAAGCGGTGCAGACGTTGTTGAAGCGCGGCGTGATTGCGTATGGAATCACCACAGGGTTTGGCGCGTTCAAAGACCGCGTGATTCCCCCCGACCAAGTGGAACAACTGCAAAGGAATATTTTGGTCAGTCATGCGGTGGGGGTGGGCAAGCCGTTTGATATTCCCACCACCCGCGCCATTATGCTCATCCGCGCCAATACGCTGTCGCGCGGGCATTCCGGCATTCGCCTGTCCACTTTGCAACTGCTGGTGGATATGCTCAACGCGGGCATGCATCCCATCATCCCCGAAAAAGGCTCGCTGGGCGCCAGCGGCGACCTTGCCCCGCTGGCGCACATGGCGCTGCCCATCATCGGCGAAGGCGAGGTCATGTACGAGGGGCGGCAAATGACAGGCGCGGAAGCGTTCAAACGCGCCGGTTTATCCCCGGTCAAACTTGCCGCAAAAGAAGGGCTGGCGCTCACCAACGGCACAACCGTCATGACCGCGCTTGGCGTGCTGCAAACCCTCCGCGCGGAGCAATACAGCCAAACCGCCGACCTTGCCGGATGCTTGAGTTTGGAAGCCCTAAACGGCACAGACCTTGCCTTTGACGAGCGCATTCACAACCTGCGCCCGTTTCCGCGCCAGAAGGAATGCGCCGCCAATTTGCGAAGTTTGTTAAAAGACAGCGAATTTACCCGCGAGCATACTTCGCTCAACGTGCAGGACGCATACACCCTGCGCTGTATTCCGCAGGTTCACGGCGCGGTGCGCGATGCCATTGCTTACGCGCGCTGGATTTTTGAAATTGAACTCAACGCGGTGACGGACAACCCGCTGATTTTTATTGACGATAAAGATGAAATCACAGTTTTATCCGGCGGAAACTTTCACGGCGAGCCGCTTGCCATTGCAATGGATTACCTCGCGTTTTCAGTTGCCGAGTTGGGCAACATCTCCGAGCGCCGCATCATGCGCCTGACGGATGAATGTTCCAATACGCACACGCTCCCCGCTTTTTTGACCAAAGAAGGCGGGCTGAATTCCGGGTTTATGATTCTTCAATACACCGCCGCCGCGCTTGCCGCAGAAAACAAGGTTTTATCCCATCCCGCCAGCGTGGATACCATCCCCACCTCCGCCAATGTGGAAGACCACGTCAGCATGGGCGCGACCGCCGCGCTCAAATTGCGCGATGTGCTGGACAACGTCGAGCGGATTCTCGCCATCGAGTTAATGTCCGCCGCGCAGGGCGTGGACTTTCGCCGTCAAATCATCGGCGCGGAAAAAAACCTGGGGCAAGGGACTCGCGGCGCGTACGCGCTCATCCGCCGCCACATCCCGTTTCTTGAGTCCGATACCGTGATGTATGGTCACATGGAAACGATGAGAAAGTTGGTGCAAAGCGGCGAGCTGCTTTCGGCGTAACCGTTTGCTTTATTGCGCTTAAGAATCAATCCGCCGGTTTAAGCAGGCGGATTGATTCTTTTATTTCATTACCTAACGCAAGTTGCCATTTTCAAAAGGGAAGAAGGATTTTGCCTGTTTTGAACCGCCGAGACGCAGAGGGCGCAGAGTTTTTAATGAATTTCTCCGTGTCCTTCGCGCCTCTGCGGTAAAAATTAAGCAAGGGTAGCAACTTGGGTTGCCTATGAAAACGGCGTGACCGTTTCAGTGGGAAATTCAATTAAAGGCGTTTCCGTCGGCGGGGGCGGGGGCGG
>DAOTZP010000474.1:0-1782 GCA_034434265.1 Anaerolineales bacterium
CAAAGGCGAAGGCACATAACGCGGATGTTTTGAGACGTCGTTTGCCAGCACGGTCTGTCCTGTGCGCGCCACAAACGGCATGATGCCATCCGCATCATCAAGTGGGATGGTGTAGCCTTCAAGCTGTTTGCTGCGTTTGCCGCTGCCTGCCTGATACATCACCAGCCTGCGGTTGGGGTGAACGGTGAACAACGAAACATGCGGATACCCGAATTTATCGTGAATTAGGGAAGCGGCTTTACGCATAATGTCCGAAAGTTCGAGCGTGGAGGTTACGCTTTTGCTGACTTCGGAAACAAGCGCAAGCTGGTTTGCGCGGCGGCTCAGGTCGTTATACAGCGTGGCGTTTTCCACCGCCTGCGCTATAGTGTTTGCCAGCGCGCCGAGAATCAAAAGGTCATTGGGGTGAAACGCGTTCAGCGCGTTGCTCTGCACATCCAGCACGCCCACCACGCGGTCTTCGATTTTCAAAGGAATTGCAGCTTCGGATTGCGTTTCCGGAAGACTGTCAATAAAACGATAACGCGGGTCGGCATGAACGTCATCGCAAATGATTCCTTCCCCTGTCTGCGCGGCGGCGCCAATTAAGCCCTGCCCTATTTCCACCTTTAGCGCGATGGATGCTTTTCTGCGCCCCTTGCGCGAGGCAACCGCGCTGGCGCGAAACCGCAGCATCTGCGAGTTTGGCTCCAATGTAAAAATGGCAACATAATAATAATTAAATGTTTTTTGAATGAGCCCGGTCACGCGGCGCGCTAATTCGTTCAGGTCAAATTCGTTGGCAATTTGCGCGCTTACCGCGCGGACAAGGTTCAACTGGCGCAGGCGAAACTGCTCCACATCGGCGCGATGCGCGGCAGCCAAACTCATCGAAATAATTTGCGCCAATCCCTGCAAATTATTTAATTCATCCTCTGAAAAGGCGGGACCTTGCGGGCGCGTGATTTGGATTGCGCCGAGAATGATTCCCTGGTCTTCCAAGGGAATCGCGGCAAACTTTACCCGCGACTTGGTCTTTGGTTTCCGAATTGTTTTGTGGGTGGTGAGTTTTCCCGATTTGATGGCAAGTCGCATTCCGCCTTTGGGAGGTTTGGCAGGGAAAACGGGTTTCTGTTCCCAATCGGGCAGGCGAAAAATCTGCTCGTCCAGCCAGACATCCACCATACCTTCAAACAACATTTGAGTCATGGCAAGAATACGGTCGCGTTGTGCGGAAAGTGAATTTTCGTTGCGAATCTGCTCCCCAAAGCTCGCAATTTGCGTCCATGCATGGCGCGCCCGGCGCGGCGCGGCGGACTTTGTGGCTGTCATGGAAAATCTCACGGTTTGCGTTTAATCATCGTCAGCAGGTTGCCTGCGCTGGTGGACTGATAATACACCTCATCCATCAATTTGCGCATCAGGTAAATGCCCAAGCCGCCAATTTGACGCTCGCTCAGGTCGGCTTTGAGGTTTGGCTCCTTAACGGCGGAAACGTCAAAGGGTTTGCCGTCGTCTCGCATGGTGATGACAATTTCATCACCCCGCATTTCACAGGCAACATCAAAGGTTGCGCCTGTCACCCCTTCGTAGGCATGTTCAATAATATTGGAGGCGGCTTCGTCCGCTGCCAGCTGCAAGGAATAAATTTCTTTGTCGTTAAACCCGCCTTGACGCGCCACATTCGCCACGAATTCGCGGATTTCATCAAGAAATTCAAAACGGGCGGGAAATGTATTGGATGGCATGAATAAGAAAAAGAATAGAGTCCACCACATCGGAAGATGGTGGACTCTATGATTT
>DAOTZP010000475.1:0-4544 GCA_034434265.1 Anaerolineales bacterium
TTATCGGCACGGCGCAAACCGGCACAGGCAAAACAGCCGCGTTTGTTTTACCCATCCTCAATAAACTTCTTACAGGGCAGCGAAACGTTCCGCGCGCACTCATTGTGACTCCCACGCGCGAGCTGGCAGACCAAATTAACGAAGTCATCCGCAATCTTGCCGCCGGAACAAAAATCAAAAGCGCGACCATTTACGGCGGCGTCGGGGCGAATCCCCAAATTCAGGCGCTGCGAAACGGGGCGGAGATTTTAGTCGCATGTCCGGGGCGGCTGCTGGATTTGATTGCCCAAGGTCATGCAAACTTGAATCACATTGAAATCCTTGTGCTGGATGAAGCGGACCGGATGTTTGACATGGGATTTTTGCCCGATGTGCGGCGCATTGTAAAAGCAACGCCTCAAAAACGTCAAACCATGCTGTTTTCCGCAACCTTCCCGGCGGATGTGGAATTGCTGGCGCAGCAGGCGCTTGCCAACCCGCAAAAAATTGCAATGGGAATCATCAAGCCCGCGCACACGGTTTCACACGCGCTGTATCCCGTCGCTCCGCACTTGAAATCGGCGCTGCTGATTGAATTGCTGAAACGAACCGATGCAAACTCTGTGTTGGTTTTTACGCGCACCAAATATCGGGCGCAAAAAGTGGCAGCTCAAATTCACCGCGCCGGGTTTGAAGTGACCAGCCTGCACGGAGACCGCACGCAAGGGCAAAGACAATCGGCATTAAAAGGATTCAAAACAGGCAGGCATCAAATTATGGTGGCGACGGATATTGCCGCGCGCGGATTGGACGTTGAAAGCATTTCGCATGTCATCAACTATGACATGCCGGACACCGCCGACGCCTACATTCACCGCATTGGCAGAACCGGGCGCGCGCAGCGCACAGGCGACGCATACACGCTGGTCACCGATGAAGATAAAGACATGATTCGAACTTTGGAAAAAATTATGGGCAGCCCGCTGGAAAGAAAAACGCTCGATGGCTTTGATTACAACAAACCCGCGCCGCCCAAACCGGCGGGAAGTATGCGTGGAAGAAGCGCCCCGCGCGAAGGTCAGCGCCCGCCAAGACCCGCCCCCACCCCAACCCGTTACGGAAAAAACCGCCTCGCGCCAAGAAAAAAATAGACAAAAAAACAACCCTCCAAAACTTGAATTTTGCAGGGTTGTTTTTATTATCCGCGCCAGATTTTGAAATCTTTCAAACTGGAACCGCCTAAAAACTCGCGGACAATCGAATTGGCTGGAATGGAAGCGGAGTCTAATGGCTGAAACCATTCAAGAAAGGCAAGCAGCCTGCGGGCTTCGATAAATTCGGGGGCGCGGTGCGGAACCTGCCTCAGCAACGGCTCGACGTGCGGTTTGAGCGCGGCAAGCTCATACACCAACGCGGAGTTGAACATCACGTCCGCGTTTTCTTGATAGGGAAAGATGTGCTTTTTTTCGCCGCGCCCGACTGAATCCCAGCGGGCGATGGTTTGCGAGGCGGAGTATCCGCGCTCGCGGGCGTCGCGCACCATGCGGCGGATGAGGCGTGTGTCCGTTGTGGAGATGCGGTTGTGGCGGTCCAGGTTGAGCTGAGTCAGGGCGGAGACGTAAACCCGAAACGCAGAATCCGACAAGCGGGTGGGAATCAAGCGCGGGTTCATTCCGTGAATTCCTTCAAGGATAATGGGCTGACCGCGTTTGAGTTGAATCACATCGCCTGCTTCGCTTAATCCTGTTTTGAAGTTGTAGCGCGGGAGTTGCACTTCAATTCCATTTAATAATTTTTCAAGGTCATGCGCAAGGCGCGCAAGGTCGAGGGCTTCGAGGGCTTCAAAATCGGGCTTGCCAAATTCATCGAGCGGCGTTTTGTTGCGGTCAATGAAATAATTATCCAATTCAAGCGGAAAAGGCGAAATGCCGCGCGCCAGCAGCTGCACGGCAAGGCGGCGTGATGTGGTGGTTTTGCCGGAGGAGGAGGGACCGGAAATGAGGATGATACGCGCGCCGCTTTGCGCGATTTGCTGCGCCATATCCGCCACGTTTTGTTCATGCAGCGCTTCGGAAACCAGAATAATTTCTTCGGCGCGTCCCGCTTTGAAAGCGTCGTTAAGCGCGCCCGCGCTATCAATGTTTAAGCGGGCGAGCCAGTCGCCGTATTGACGAAATGTTTTAAGCAGTTTGGGGTATTCGCGCATGGGTTGAAGTTTGGTGGGGGATTGCCTGCGCGTGAATTGCAATGTAAATCCGCCGTCTGTTAAGAGCAAGTCGAACCAGCGCAAATATCCGGTGGAGGGAACCATGTAGCCGTGCATGTAATCCATGCGGCTGCCGATGGAATATAAGGTGAGATAGTCTTTGCTGCGGTGTGAAAATAATTTGACTTTATCTTGATAGCCGAGTTTTTCAAAATACGCGATGGCTTCGTGAATGGGAACTTGTTTGCGGTGGAAGGCATGGTCTTCATCCACAAGTTTTTGCATGTGAGCTTTGAGCGCGCTCAATTCGTTTTGCGAAAGCATCTCCCTGCCTGTGACGTGACAAAAAAATCCGCCGGATGAGACGGAATGGTCAATGGTCAACTTGGCGTTGGGGAACAGTTCGGTAAAACAAGTTTCGAGCAAAAAAATTAATGAGCGGCGGTAAATGCGCGCGCCATCCGCGCTGGACATGGTGACGGGTTCGCAATGCGCTTCCAGCTCAACCGGGTAAGTAAGTTCGTGAATTTCGTTGTTAAGAACAGCGGCGACAATCGGCGCGTCGAAATCATCTTTCACGGCTTGCAAAAATTCGCCCACTGCCGCGCCGCGCGGACCGGAAAGCACGCGCCCATCGGAAAGATACAGATGAACAGTCGGGCTGGGTTGGGTAATGGTGATGGACATGGGAAAGGTTGAAGGTTGAAAGTTTCAAAAAAAAAAAAATGACGGTTTTCAGGCACGCTCCAACAATTGAAGGAGTTTTTTAGGGTTGTGGTCGAATTCGTTTAGCGGAATTTCTTTATTGGTCAACGCGAGCAGGGTTTCGGTCAGCAGTTGATTGACGGGCGTGGGGATGTTGTGCTGCCTGCCCGCACGAACGACTGCGCCGTGCAAATATTCCACTTCGCTTTTGCCGCGTCCGCTGTGCAGGTCAATGTGAAAGGAGGGCATCTTTGCGCCGCGCCCGCTTCCGGCGGCGCGGGAGAGGAACGGCTTGGAAAGCCAAAGCGGAAGTTTGGTGGAAAACGCGAGAAGTTTGACAGGCGTGCCGGGCAGGTCCACCACTTGAAAATTTTGCGCGGACATCACAGCAAGACATTCGCGCAGCATTTTGATTTCGATTTCGTACAGTTGTTTATCGGCGAAGACTTCGGCGGCGGTCATGTTCAAAATGGCGGAAGTTGGGTTGGCAATCAGGTTGGTGAGCATCTTCGACCATTTCATGCTGTGCGGTTCGGGGTATAAACGGCAGTTGAGAAAAGCGTCGTTGAATACATCCACCAGCCGCTGTGAAAGCGCGTGTCCCGCCGCAATGCCTGTGCCGCGCAGTTTTTCGAGGACAATATCGCCCGCGCCGCGCCGCCCGATGGCGGTGGTGACCGTGCCGTAAATGACTTTATCCGCGCCGAGAGCGCCGGCAATCATCTGCTCGTTTTGCACGCCGTTGGAAAGACAGAGAATGGGCGGGATTTTTTCGGCAAAGGGTTTCATGCCTTCAAGCGCGGCGGGCGTATCAAATGATTTCAACGCAAAGAGGGCGACATCGAAAGGCGCTGACTTTAAGGCTTCTTCCAGCGAAGGCGCAATTGTAAAAGAACGGGATGGGATGAGAAAGGCGTCTTTGGTTTTGCGGCGTTCGTCCAATGTCAGGTCAAGCCGCAAGCCCGCCCCGCGCAGCGTTTCAACCATTTTGGGCTGTTCCACAAACACCACTTGATGCCCCGCCAAAATGAGCGAGCCGCCAAAATATGTTCCGATTGCGCCCGCGCCAAACGCCAAAACTTTGAGCGGATTGTGATTTACGGGATATGCCATTTAGTTTTCTTCTTTCCAATGTGAACGGTCGTTGATTTTATCCACCATCCAACGGTGCTGGTGCGGAAAGTACGTCAATTGCGCAAAGGATGTGTTTTCAAAACGAAAACGCACGCCCGCGTTGTTTGCCTGAGGCGCAATTCCAACAATCGCGTGCATTACTTGATTCAACAAGCCGCCGTGCGAAACAACAAGATACCGCGCGGGGGCGCGTCTTAACAACTTGTGCAGCGCCTGCCCCGCGCGCAGGTATAGTTCCCAATCGCCTTCGCCGTCTCCGCCTACAAAATCGTATGGGGTGTAAAAAACAGGCTGCGGGTGTTTCTGCCGCGCTTCTGCGGGAGTCAATCCCGCAAATTCGCCGTTGTCTCGTTCCAGCCAAATTTCATCCGTTTCCACTTTTATATTTAACGCTTGCCCCAAAATTTCGGCGGTTTCTTTTGCCCGCAGCAGCGGGCTGGAAATGATGGCGTCAAATTTCGTTTGCTCCTGCTTCCAGCGGTTTGCAAGCGCGCGCGCCTGCGCCCGCCCGGTATCGGTC
>DAOTZP010000476.1:0-6763 GCA_034434265.1 Anaerolineales bacterium
AGTGCAAGCCGCAATAGACCGCGTGATGGAATCGCAGTATTTCATCCTTGGTCCCGAAGTGGAAAGACTGGAAAAAGAAATCGCCGCCTATTCCCAATGTCAGTTTGGAATCGGCGTCTCCTCCGGCACGGACGCGCTGCTTGTTGCGCTGATGGCGCTGGGTATCAAGCCCGGCGACGAAGTCATCACCTCGCCTTATTCTTTCTTTGCCACAGCGGGGGCAATCTTCCGGCTTGGCGCAACACCCGTCTTTGTGGATATTGACCTCGATACCCTGAACATCAATGCCAGCCAAATCGAATCTGTCATCACGCCGCGCACGCGCGCAATTCTTCCCGTTCATCTTGCCGGTCAAATGGCGGAGATGGACGTCATCATGCAGATTGCGCAAAAACACAACCTGCGCGTGGTCGAAGATGCGTGTCAGGCATTGGGCGCGGATTTCAAAGGGCGGCGCGCCGGTTCCATCGGTCACTTGGGATGCTTCTCCTTCTTCCCGTCCAAAAATCTTGGCGGCGCGGGCGACAGCGGCATGGTCGTCAGCAATGACCCCGCGCTGGCGGAGCGCGTGTCGCTCCTCCGCAATCACGGTCACCGCCCCAAGTATTACAACCAAGCCGTCGGCGGCAACTTCCGCATGGACGCGCTGCAAGCCGCGATATTGAACGCAAAGTTCAAATATCTTGAAAGCTGGAACTCGGCAAGAATCAAAAACGCGGAGATGTACCGCAAATTGTTTACCGAATCGGGGCTGGCAAACGATGACCCGCAAAAAAGAAACGACATGCCGGTCATTCTGCCAAAAGAGACAGGCTGGGGACGGCACATCTATCACCTGTATCAAACCCGCGTGCAAAACAGGGAAGCATTAATTGCCCACTTGAAATCACACCAAATCGGCAGCGAGGTGTATTATCCCGTCCCGCTGCATTTGCAGGCGTGCTTCAAAGAACTGGGCTGCAAACCCGGCAGCCTGCCCAATGCCGAGCGCGCCGCGCAAGAGACTTTGGCGCTGCCAATTTACCCGGAGTTAAGCGAAGCGCAGATACAACGGGTTGTGGGTGCGATTCGCAAGTTTTACCAAAGATGAAGATAGCCACCATCGTCGGCGCGCGCCCGCAATTCATCAAAGCCGCGCCGGTCAGCAAAACATTGAAAGAAGCGGGCATCCGCGAATTTTTCATTCACACCGGGCAGCATTACGACCATGGCATGTCGCAGGTATTTTTTAATGAACTTAGCCTGCCGCAGCCGGACGTTAACTTAAACATTGGCTCAGGCAATCATGGCAAGCAAACCGGGCAGATGTTGATAAAAGTGGAGGAAGTTTTGCTGGCGGAAAAACCGGATTGCGCGCTGGTGTATGGCGATACAAATTCGACGCTTGCGGGCGCGTTAGCAGCGGTGAAACTGCATATTCCGCTCGCGCATGTGGAAGCCGGACTGCGCTCGCATAACCGTGAAATGCCCGAAGAACATAACCGCGTCCTCACCGACCACTGCGCGGATATGCTCTTCTCTCCCACCCAAACCGGCGTGGAAAACCTCGCCAAAGAGGGAATTACCAAAGGCGTACATCTCGTCGGCGACACGATGTATGACGCGGTTTTGCAGTATGCCCAAATTGCGGCTCTGCGCGCCAAAGTTTTGCAGACGCTGCGCGTGAACCCCAAAGAATATCTGCTGCTAACCATCCACCGTCCGGCAAATACCGAAAGCGCGGAACATTTAAGAAACATTTTTTCGGCGCTGAAGGAAAACAACGAGACGGTCATCTTTCCCATTCATCCGCGCACGCGCACGGCAATGAAGCAAATGCAAATCAGCATGGAAGACTATCCCAACATCAAAACCATTGAACCACAGGGGTATCTTGATATGCTCATGCTGGAAAAAAACGCCCGCGTCATTTTGACGGATTCCGGCGGAATCCAAAAAGAGGCGTTCTTCTTTGCCGTGCCTTGCGTAACGCTGCGCGCGGAAACAGAATGGGTGGAAACCGAAAACAGCGGATGGAATCAAGTCGTGGGTGCGAACCCTGCGCGTATTCTTGCCGCGCTTCAACGCCCTGCCCCCTCCGCAGCGCCCCCCGCGCTTTTCGGCAATGGAAACGCGGCGCAAAAAATTGCGGAAATTCTCCGCCGCAACGCCTGACATGCCTGAAACATCCCGCGAAAACGATTGGTCTCTTGTCATCGAACCCCAGCGCGGACTGTTTGACCTGCGCCTGCGCGAGCTCTGGCGCTACCGCGACCTTGTCCTGCTTTTCGTGCGGCGCGATTTCGTCGCCGCTTACAAGCAGACCATTCTCGGTCCGCTGTGGTATCTCATTCAGCCGCTTTTAACCACCATCACCTTCACGGTGATTTTTGGCAACATTGCCTCGCTCCCCACCGATGGGCTGCCGCAGTTTTTGTTTTATATGTCCGGCACGGTCATCTGGTCTTACTTTGCCGATTGCTTGCATAAAACATCCAACACCTTTGTGCAAAACGCCAGCCTGTTTGGCAAGGTGTACTTCCCCCGCCTTGCCGTGCCAATTTCGATTTTGATTTCCAACTTCATCACCTTTGGGATTCAATTCGCGCTTTTTCTTCTGTTCATACTTTTCTTTGCATGGCGCGGCGCGGATATCGCCCCGAACTGGTGGTGGGTTTCCCTTTCCCCCGTCTTAATTATGATGATGGCAGGGTTGGGACTCGGCTTCGGCATCATCATCTCATCTTTGACAACAAAATATCGTGACTTAAGATTCCTCGTCCAATTTGGCGTGCAGTTGCTGATGTACGCCGCGCCGGTCATTTACCCCGTCTCTTCCATCCCTGCCAAATATCAGTGGCTCATCCTTGCCAACCCCATGACCTCCGTCATCGAAGCCTTCCGTTATGCCTTTCTCGGCGCCGGTACGGTCAACGCATATCAACTGCTGTATAGTCTGGTCTTTATGTTGGCATTGGTCCTCTTCGGCAGCGTCATCTTTAATCGCGTTGAGCAGACGTTTATGGATACGGTATGAGCATTGCAATTTCCGTTGAAAATCTTTCCAAATCCTATCAGCTGGGACAAATCGGCACCGGCACCTTCGCGCAAGACCTGAGCGTATGGTGGGCAAAACTGCGCGGCAAACCGAATCCGATGTTAAAAATCGGCGAGCAGGACCACGGCAACCGTGAAGGCGGCCAACTTTGGGCGCTCAAAGACATCTCCTTCACCGTCCAGCAGGGCGAAGCGCTGGGAATCATCGGACGCAATGGCGCGGGCAAAAGCACCCTTCTGAAAATCCTCTCGCGCGTCACAGCTCCCACCTCCGGCAGAGTCAAAGTCAAAGGACGCATCGCCAGCCTGCTGGAAGTCGGCACGGGCTTTCACCCGGAATTAACCGGACGCGAGAATATCTACCTCAACGGTTCCATTCTCGGCATGAATCGCGGGGAAATTAACCGCAAGTTCGACGAGATTGTAAATTTTTCAGAAGTGGAAAAATTCATTGACACGCCCGTCAAACGCTATTCCAGCGGAATGTATGTGCGGCTTGCCTTTGCAGTGGCGGCGCATCTCGACCCGGAAATCCTCGTAGTGGATGAAGTGCTTGCCGTCGGCGACGCGGAGTTTCAAAAAAAATGTCTCGGCAAAATGGGCGACGTGGCGCAAGGCGGGCGGACTGTGCTGTTTGTGAGCCACAACATGGGCGCGGTCAACGCGCTGTGCGGCAGAAGCGTCCTCCTTCACCGCGGGCAAATTCTAAAAATCGGCGAGACCGAAAGCATCGTCTCGCAGTATCTATCCAGCCAAATTGTTTCCCAGCCAGCCGACCTTGCATCGCTGCGTTGGAAAGGAATGGGAAAAACCGCGCGCTTCACAAATATTCAACTGCAAAACGCCCAAAAAGGCTACCTGCTGTTTGGCGAGCCGCTGGACATTTCGCTGAGCGTGTTTGCAGAACAAAACGCCGCAAATATCAGCATAGGCGCCAGCTTGTTCAACATCAGCGGCGTATGCGTGGGAACTTTTTTTTCCAAAGAAACTTTTTCGCTCACAGCAGGCGCAACGCGCGGCGTCCGCTTGAAAATGGAAAACCTCAACCTTGCGCCGGGAAATTATTACATGGCATTCAGCCTCGGACAAGGCGGCAGCATTGGCAAGCGGCGCGATGTGGACGTAATTTCCGGCGCGCCGGTGTTTCAGGTGGCGCAAATTGGCGTGGATGGACGGGATATTCCCCACTGGCATCCCAACTGGGGAAATATTGTCATCACAGATGTAAAACTCACCCTCGAATAAAATGCCCGCCGTCAGCGTCATCATCCCCGCCCACAACCGCGAATCCCTGCTGCCCCAAACGCTGGATTCCGTCCTCGCGCAAACTTTTCAAGACTGGGAATGCATCATTGTAGATGACCATTCAACCGATGGAACTTTCAGGGCTGCGGAAGCATACGCCGCAAGCGATTCCCGTTTTCGGGTGGCTGCCCTGCCCAATGGCAAGCGCGGACCTTCCGCCGCCCGCAACTACGGGTTGGGCTTGGCGCACGGCGAATACGTCACATTTTTAGATTCAGATGATTTGATTGCGCCAGCCAAACTCGAATCGCAAATTCACTCCTTGCAATCCGCGCCCCAAGCCGGTTTTGTAAATTGCGGCACGGCTGTTTTTTTAGAAAACCCAAACGAATTGCAGCCCGTCGCCTATCCGCCTGAAAACTTGTTTTTGGAATTTCTGCTGCTGGGCGAAGAAAAAAACGCCTTTTGGCAAAGCGGCTGCCCCATGTGGCGGACCGGGGCTTTGAAAAAAATTGGCGGGTGGGATGAAAGCCTGTGGATGGGCGAAGATTTGGAATTAATGCTGCGCGCGCTTGCCAGCCGCTATCACGCGGCGCACTTGCCCGAACCGCTATACAAACTGCGGCGCGGAACATCCGACCGCTTAAGTTCACAAACGCGGGAGGAAAAAGAAAACGCCCGCCGCCGCATCTATCTTCAATCATGGCGGAAGATTGAAACGGCGGGGCTGGCAAGCAACCTGCGGCGAAAACTATGCGCGGGGAATTTTTATCGCCGCGCTTACTTCTTGATAAAAAACGGAAAGCGATACCCAGCCATTCGAGATTTCATACAAGACAGCCGTTTTGTGGGCGAAAGTTGGGCGCGAACCTTGCTGGGCGCATTGCTTTTGCTTGCGCGAAGTTATCCATTACTGCGCCCGCTTGCGCCAAGATTAAACCAAATATACTTCGCCTTCCGAAAAGAAATCGGCGCCGCGCCTGCGGCGGAATAATAAGCGGAAGAATAAATGGAACAAGCCAAACATCCATGCCTTTTCATCCCTCGCTTTTTGCCATCAGCCTGCTAAAAAAAATTCGCCCGTTGGGAATGTTTACCTTCCGCGCGTGGGTGTCGCTCAATCAGGCGCGCAAAACGCCGCCGCATCGCTTTTTAATTCGGCTGGCGGACGCGCTCGAACAACCGCTGCCATTCTTCACCGTATTGGACGGGCGGCTGCCGATGCTGGTCATCTGGCGCGATTATGTGGGAATGAAGATTCACAAACGCGGATTGTACGAAGCGGAAACCGTCACGCTGGTAAAAACCATTTTACGCCGCGGCGATACGTTTATGGACATCGGCGCGCATTTTGGTCAATACACCTTAATTGCCAGCCGCAGTGTGGAAGAGAACGGCGCGGTTTACAGCTTTGAGCCGCACCCCGAAACCGTACAATACCTGCGCCAAAACGTCCGCATAAACGGCTGCGCCAATGTCCGCATCATCAACGCGGCGGTCAGCGACAAGACAGGCGAGCAAACCTTTCATCTCGGCAGCCGCTCCAATTACGGCGCAAGTTCGCTGGTTTCTTCCATTGAAGATTCCGGCAAAACCGCGCAAACACGGGTGATAAAGTTGGATGATTACATAAAAGAGCAAAACATCGGCGCGGTGACTTTAATCAAAGCCGATGTGGAAGGCGCGGAGTTGAATTTGCTGCGCGGCGCGGAAGATTTGCTCAGCCGCAAAGACAAGCCGATGCTGATTTTGGAATTCAACGAATACACCCAAAGCCGCTTTGGGCAAACCTGCCACAACCTTGCGGAGTGGCTGCGTGCGCACGGTTATCGCCTGTTCCGCGTTGGTCCTAAACACGGGCTGGGAGAATACGCGGTTAACGGTATTGATTCGTACTTTAATGTTTTTTGCATCCCCGCGGAAAAAATGAACTTTCTTACCGAAATTAATGCCCTTATCGCGCCAGAACATGAAAATCACCTTTTGTGATTACGCCAGCCCAAACCTCATCTCCGGTCCCTCCATTTGGCTGGAACGGCTGCTCCCCGCGCTGCGCAATCTCGGCGTTGAATCGCGCGTGTTATTCATCCGCCGCGCGTCGGGCAGCGCGCCCATTATCGCCTCGCTGCGGGAACAAGGCTTTGCATGTAAGGATGTTCTGCATGTTGGTTATACTGAAGACCGCGTCCGCTGGATATTGGAAGATGTAAAAGAGAATCGTCCGGATGTTTTCATAGCAAACACCGTAATCTCCGCTTATTACGCGGCGCGTTGGGTTAAACAAATGGGCATTCCCACCGTTGGCGTTTTACATTCCGACAGCGCATACTACCAAGCCATTCAAGAAGTCTTCGTCAATGGCGCGGATGAATTTCGCCTCTCGGCGGTTGTGCCGGTATCCAAAAAATTGGAAGACGACCTGAAAAAAAACCGCGCGGAAAATCTCCCCGTTGAGCGAATCGCGTGCGGCGTTCCCTTCCCC
>DAOTZP010000477.1:0-1854 GCA_034434265.1 Anaerolineales bacterium
GGCAGGGCAGTCGGCGTGAGGGGAGGCAAAGGCGCGTTCATTCCGCATGACGGCAGAAACAAACTCAACAGGAGGAGAAAAATCAAGGGGCGGTTCATCTTCACGTTATTTGCAGATGTTAAAATCGTCTGGATGCGTGACAGTGGCGGGAAGTCCGAATGCTTCATAAACGGGGATGCCATCCCACTCCGGTTGAATGGGAAGTTCAAGTGCGTATGCGGCTGTGGCGGCGGTATCCATTACGCTGACGGGGTTTTGCAGCGAGCCGGGCTGCACGCCTGCGCCATACGCCACCCACGGAATTTGCAGGTCTTGCAAGCGGATACCGGGATGCTCTGTGCCGTATCCGCCGTGGTCGGAATTGACAATGATGAGCGTGCTTTCTTTCATACCGTGTTCATCCAGCGCGGTAAGCAGGTTGCCAATGGCAACATCGCCATTTTGCAGGGCTTTGAGCTGGGCGGGCGACATCCAGCCATATCTATGTCCGCGGTCATCGGGGCTGCCGAAATGCACAAACATCAGGTGAAAGCCGGTATCCAGCTGGTCAATTGCGGTTTGCATGATTGTGGTTTCAACGCCATAGACAAGCTCAAATACATCGGTGGTTTCGGGTTCGGCGAGCTGGCGCAGTTTTTCTTTATTAACAATCATCACGGTTCGCAAACCTGCCGCATGAGCAAGGTCGAAGACATCGGTCCCTTGTGAGTAGCCAAGATAGTATTTTGTGCTGTTCCAATCCACGCCGTGTTTGCTTTGACACATGGCGGAAAGCATGGAAGCATGGGCGGGCAAGGTTGCCGAGTAGCTGATGGTGCGGGCGGCAAGCGTGTATGCGCCTTTTTGCATCATGGAAAACAAGTTTCGCATGGGCGCTTGGGCAATGGCATCGGGGCGCATTCCATCAAAGGAGAGGATGATAACGCGCTGAATTAAATCGGCTGGGGAAGGCTCGGCGGGGCTGGGCGTGATGGACGGGGTGAATACAGGCTCAGGGGTAAAGGTGAGCGTGGGCGTGGATGTGAGCGCAGGCGGAGTGGGAAGGGTGGCTGTTACAAAAGGCGTTTCGGTGGCAAAGATGGGAGGCAGGGTATTGACCTTGATTTGGCTTTCGCCCCACAGGTTGGGTTGATTTTGCATCCGGCAGGCGGAAGGCAATAAAGAAATCACCGCAATCAGCAAAATAAATTTTTGAAAAGGGATGTTGAACTTTATTGTCATTGAAATCAAATACAAAAAACTTCTCCCGCAAGGGGAGAAGCGCAGGCATAAAATGAAGTTTACCGGCACAGCGCAATCTATTTGCAGGCTGCGTTATTATAATGGACATCTTGTGGAGTAACGCCAAAGGCTTCATAAGCGGGGATGCCATCCCATTCCGGGGGAATGGACAAGCCAAGCGCGTATGCGGCTGTGGCGGCTGTATCCATAATGTGAACTTGATTTTCAATCTTGCCGGGAACCACCCCGGGACCGGCGACAACCCAAGGTATCAGGTAGTCTTCAATGCGAGTGCCGTCGTGGGTTTTATCATGTCCGCCGTGGTCAGATGTGACGATAATGAGCGTTGAGTCGAGCATTCTGCGTTTGGCGAGTTCATCCAAAATAAAGGCGAGCGCTTGGTCTCCTTCCTGCAAGCCGCGAAATTGAGACGGGCTCATCCAGCCGAATTTGTGTCCGCGCACATCGGCTGTGGGGAAGTGAACAAACATCAGGTCAAAATCTTCTTCAATCAATTCCACGGCAGATTGGGCAATGCGGGCGTCGCTCCAATCCACATGAAATTCATCGGTGGTTTCAGGCTCGGCAACGAGGCGAAGTTTGTCTTTTCCAACCGACATGATGGAACGCATC
>DAOTZP010000478.1:0-9155 GCA_034434265.1 Anaerolineales bacterium
GAAATCAACGGCGATGAAGCCGTAGTCACGCTGAACATATACTACGCCATCAACGACCCGTTTTCCAGCCGCTATTCCACGCAAGAGCGGGCATTGCTTGTGCGGCAAAACGGCACTTGGAAGTTAAACTCAATGCCGTATCAGTTCTGGGCGTATCGCTGGTATCAGGATGCGCCGAAGTAAGACAGGCTTTAGCCTGTTCGTCCGCCTGAAAAATATGCGGCGGGTTAATGGTATTTAAGAAATTATTTCCGTAATGCTTGGCGTAGGGCGCGTTCTCTTACGCGCCCGTCGGCGTAAGAGAACGCCGACTGCGCGCGGTTACGGAGCTAATTTGTAAAACTTCATAAGCCTGTTCCGCAGTTTACAAAAGGATTTGATTATGAAAACCATCCGACGACTTTATTTTTACGCGGTTGCCTTCATCAGCATGGAAGTGGTGATGTGGGGAATCATCGGCTTGCTGCGCTCGATGCTTGGGCAGGAAATCAACGACAGCGCGTCCGCATTGGCGCAGGCGGTATCGCTCATTTTGGTTGGCGTGCCGATTTTCGTCATCCACTGGCTGTGGGCGCAGCGCGTCTCCGCCAAAGAAAGCGAAGAAAAAACTTCGACCCTGCGCGCCGTGTTCCTGTATGGAATTTTGCTCAGCATGTTGATTCCCGTCGTGCAGAATTTTCTTGCGCTGGTCAATCGCCTCTTGCTCTCCGGGGCGAATCTTTACACATCGCGCGCGATTGTGGGCGGCGCGCAAACGTGGACGGATAACTTAATCGCCATCGTCATCAACGCGCTCATTGCCGCGTATTTTTGGAACGTGCTGCAAGGCGAATGGAAAACCCTGCCCGAAAAAGAAAACTTTACCGAAGTGCGCCGCCTTGCGCGTTTTGTGTGGATGTTGTACGGGCTGCTGTATGTCATTTACGGCGCGCAGCAGGCGTTGGGTTTCGCCTTCATGTTATCGGCGGACGATATGCTCGGCGCGGCGGGGCGCGAAACAATTGTGAACGCTGTTGCCATGCTGCTCATTGGCACGCCGATTTGGTACTACGCATGGAAGATGCTGCAAACCGCGCTGGAGGACTCTTCCGAAAAAGAATCCATGCTGAGGCTGGGCATTCTTTACCTGCTTTCGCTCGGCGGGGTCGTCACCGTGCTGACGGCGGGCGGCAATCTCATTTACACTGTTCTCATGCGCTTGTTCGGCGATGGAAAAACAACCGCCGAGTTTGTTCAAAGCATCGGCGGACCCATTTCGCTTGGCGTGCCGTTTGCGGTGATTTGGGCATATTACGGAAAATGGCTGCGCCAGCAATTTGAATTTGACGAAAACGAAATTCGCCGCGCAAGCAAACAACGGCTTTACTTTTACATCCTTGCATTTATGGGACTCGCCGCCAGCATCTTTGCGGTGATGTCTTTGTTCGACGCCATCATTGAGCTTGTCACCCTTGAAGGATACCTGAGCGCCAGCGGATTCAGCGATTCGCTTTCCAGCGCAATCGCTTTCCTTGCCGCGGGGCTTCCGCTGTGGGCGTTCACATGGAATCCCATGCAGGCGCGCGCATTGGAAGACAACCTCGCAGGCGACCACGCGCGGCGCTCGCTCATTCGCAAGGTTTATTTATATCTGGTTGCGTTTATTTCCGTCATCGGAATTATGGTCAGCGCGGGCGGATTCATTTTCACGCTCATCAACGCGGCGCTGGGCGGCGATACGACAGACTTCACCAGCGGATTGTTGAACACGCTGACAAACTTAATTTTGTTTGGCGTGCTGCTGGCATATCACCTTGTCACATTGCGCAAGGATGCCGCGCTGCGCGCGAACACATTGGAAGCGCAGCAAAAAGATTTCCGCGTGGCAATCCTTGACCATGACGGCAAATTTGGCGAAGCCGCAAAAGCCGCGTTTGCCAAATCCGCGCCAAATGTTTCGCTGACCGTGATTCAAGAAAGCGGCTCGCTGGATGGCTTGAACGCAAACGCGATTTTATTTTCCAGCGCGGTTTTAACAGCGGGCGAAGCGAACAAACTGGCGGGGTTGATTCGCTCGTTTGGCGGAATCAAACTGGCGGTGGAAGAAAACGCGGCGGGCGTGCTGTGGGCGGGTGATGTGCGGCAGGCGGCGGAAGCTTCGCGGGTGATGGCGGAAGGCGGGCAGGTTCGCCCGCAGTCTTCCAAACCCGCTTCGGCATGGATGTATGTGGTGTATGTGTTCGCGGGGTTGTTTGCCATCCAAGCCTTGTTTATGTTGATTGCGCTTGCCATCTCGCTGGTGACGGGATTTTAGATAAAAAAAATCGGGACTTGCGTCCCGGTTTTTTTTATGCCAGCAATCCGGAAATATCCAACACGCGGTTCGACCATTTTATTCTCGCAGGTTGTTTTCCACACTTTCAGCCACAAGGTAATCAAGCGCTGCATCGAGACCAATCCTTCAGCAATTTCAGGTTCAGTTTCTGCGGCTGTCCATTCAATGTAGTATTTTGCTTCTTCCAACATGGATTGAACCTCATCAGGATTAGTGGAACGCATGGCGGAGGAAGAAACACGCCCCAGCGTGGCGGCAGCCCGCCCAATTTGCGCGGAATGGGGTCGCGCAAAAAACGCTCGCGTTTTTGTTCTTTATTTATCATGCCGCCCTCCCAAAATTTCAAGCGTTACATCTTCAACTTTTTGGCGCAGTTCTTCGCTTTGAATCAAAATACTGCAATTTCCCAAACGCGGTCTGATGTTGATAGGTGATTCAAATTCAATACGCTGTTCTGCAGTCGGTTGGGAGGAAAGAATATGAATCATGCGCAAATTATACCCTTCTCTTTTAATGATATACTTTCGCAAAAAATCCTACGAAATCGAGGGCTACAACTGATGAAAGTCACCGTCCTTCAAGAAAATTTGGCGCGTGGATTGAGTGTGGTTTCACGCGCTGTTTCTCCGCGCAGCACGCTGCCTGTCCTTTCCAATATTTTGATTGCGTCCGATGAAGGGCGGTTGAGACTCTCCGCCACCAATTTGGAACTGGGAATCACCTGCTGGATTCCGGCGCGAATTGACGAGGAAGGCTCAACAACCGTCCCAGCCCGCACGTTTTCGGACTTGGTGAACACCCTGCCCGGCAATCAGGTGAACTTGAAACTGGATGTAAAAACCCAAAACCTGCATGTGGAAAGCGGCTCATCCAAAAACGACATCAAGTGCATTGACGCGCAGGAATTTCCCCCGCTGCCCACGCCCGAACTGGAAGGCGCCATTCAACTAAATGTGGGCGACTTCAAAGAGATGATTCGTCAGGTGGCGTTTGCCGCCTCCACTGATGAGTCGCGCCCGGTGTTAATGGGCGTGCTGATGAATATTGAGAAAGATAAATTGACGATGGCAGCCGCGGACGGTTTTCGTCTTTCGGTGCGAAAGGCAAAACTTTCGCAGCCCGCGCCAAAGACCATTAATGTCATCATCCCAGCGCGCGCGTTGAACGAACTTGCCCGCGCGGCAAGCGACCCCGAAGAGCCGATTTACATGTCCCTGCCGAAAAATCGCGGTCAGGTTTTGTTCCGCGTGAAGGATGTGGAAATCGTCTCACAGTTGATTGACGGCACGTTCCCCGATTACCAGCAAATCATCCCGCGCAGTTACAAATCCCGCACGCTGGTTTCCACCGCCTCGCTGTTAAAGGCGTGCAAACAGGCGGAGATTTTCGCCCGCGAGGGGTCCAACGTGGCGCGGTTCGACATCAAACAATCGCAGGGCGAAATGCAGCCAAGCGAAGTGGAAATTTCCGCAACCTCGGAAGAGACCGGCAAAAACGAAACGATTGTGGAGGCGACAGTGGACGGCAGCGGCGTGTTGATTGCGTTCAATGTCAAATTCCTGCGCGAAGTGCTGGAAGTGATTAAAACCCCCAACGTGGCGCTTGAAACATCCGCCCCCAACGCGCCGGGCGTAATCCGCCCCGTAGGCGATGATGACTTTTTGCACGTCATTATGCCGATGCACTTGGGGTAGGGCGAAGTTTGAAAGTGAAAGGCTGGAAAGTGAATCCGCTGGGCTGTGGTGGTCTGGCGGATTTTTTATAAAAAGGCGATGTATGTCTTTGCAAAAATTTCCCGATGATAATGTGCTGAAAATTTTTCTCGCGCTCAGCCAGTATCCCATCTTAAAAACCAGCATCCGCACGCGCATGAGGCGCGAACTGTATGCGCGCGGCATCATCACCCGCGATAATCTGCACGCCGAAATTGATAAAAAAGCGGTCGAATCGCAAGTGCGCGAAGGACTGCACAACCCGCTGGAAGAAGAACCCGCCGACGTGTGGGAAATACGGCGGCTGCGCATCCGCGATACGCTGACGGATTTTTATTTTGGTCACAACCTGCCCTACGAAGAATTTGAAAAGATTGTGCGCCAAACCCTTGCCGAGCGCGGCAGCCCCGATTCGGAATTTGTCTGGTTTAACCCGGAGCTCGCCCCGCAGGAGATGCTCTTTGAACAGGCGGAGATGATAGAAGCCATGCCCGCCGAAGAGCGCAAAAAATACGAAGCGCGGTTGAAAGAACTCAAAGTGGTATTGATTCGCACCATCATCAGCGACCAGTTGAAGTACATCAAAATTGCGCGCAAATGGTTCACCGTGGCGGACTTGAAGGAAATCCGCGCGCGCAAAATTGGGGGCGGAAAAGTGGGCGGCAAAGCGGCGGGAATGCTGCTTGCCATGCGCATCATCCAGCAAAACGCCCCGCCCGAAATCGCGGCGCGGTTCCGTCTTCCCGTTTCGTTTTATCTCGGCTCCGATGTCTTTTACAACTTTCTCACCTTCAACAATCTCATGCATTGGAACGGGCAGAAGTATAAAACCGATGAGGAAATGCGCGCCGACTTTCCCGCTTTGCGCGAAGATTTTCAACGCGGGCAGTTTCCCATTGAAATTACGGAAAGCCTTGAGCGCATTTTGCTCGAAGCCCAAGACCGCCCGCTGATTGTGCGCTCTTCAAGTTTATTGGAAGATAATTTCGGCACATCGTTTGCGGGGAAATATGAAAGCATCTTTTTGCCTAATCAGGGCAGCCGCGAAGAAAAACTCGCCGCGCTCACCCGCGCCATCACCACCATTTACGCCAGCGTGCTAAACCCCGACGCGCTGATGTACCGCCATTTGAAAGACCTCGCCGATTACGACGAGCGCATTGGCATTTTGATTCAATTTGTGGAAGGCGAAAAAACAGGACGCTACTACTTCCCCCATGCGGCGGGCGTGGCGTTCAGCCGAAATTTATACCGCTGGTCGCCGCAGATTAAGCAGGAGGATGGATTCCTGCGCCTTGTGCTGGGGTTGGGAACACGCGCGGTGGATACCGTCGGGGACGACTATCCCCGCCTGGTTGCGCTCAGTCATCCCCGCCTGCATTCCTCTTCCGACGCGCGTACCATCAAACGCTACTCGCAGCAAAACGTGGATGTGATTGACTTGCAGGAAAATAAATTCGCCACCATTCCCGTTCACGAAGCGCTGAACGTGGATTACCCCCCGCTGCGGTGGATTGCCCAGCTGTACGAAGAAGGCGACCTTGTGCCAATTCGCTCGCGCATTTCCTCGCTTGATAAAACAGTCATCACTTTTGACGGCTTGCTTGCGCGCGCCAACTTTGCCAACACCATGAAAACCGCGCTGAAAATTTTGGAACGGTATTACAAATCGCCGGTGGATACGGAATTTGCCGTTGAAATCATCAACCCCGATGAACAGCCCGATGTGCGCGTCACCATTCTGCAATGTCGCCCGCAAAGTCACATTGAAAGCGGCACAGAAGCGCAACTGCCCGCCGATTTGAAAGAAGAGGATATTATTTTCTCCACGCATACGATGGTTCCGCAAGGCGCGGTGCAAAATATCAACTACGTTTTGTTCGTGCCGTCGGAGGGGTACTTCGCGCTGGAATCGCAAACCGAGCGCGCGCTGCTTGAACGCTCGATTGGCGCATTAAACGCGGCGATGAAGGACGAAACTTATATTGCAGTGGGTCCGGGTCGCTGGGGAACTTCCACGCCCGACCTTGGCGTGCATGTCGGGTACAGCGATATTTACCACGCCCGCGCTTTGGTTGAGCTGGCAGGCGAAGCCATTGGCGCCTCGCCTGAACCTTCCTTCGGCACGCACTTTTTTCAGGATTTGATGGAAGCGAACATTTACCCGCTGGGCGTATTTTTGGATGACCCCCAAACCATCTTTGTAAAAGAGTTTTTCTACAACACGCCCAACCGCGTAAAGGAATTTATTTCCGTCACCAACCCGCGCGTGCTGGCGGCGTTAAAAGTGATTGCGGTCAGCGACTACCGCAAACATCACCACCTCAACCTGGTGATGGATGCCGAAAAAAGCCACGCCGCGGCGTTTTTGGCGCGTGACGCAAAACAAGCAGAGGAAGAGAAAGAGTTACCGCCGCAGAACCTTCCCGCCGACTTGGAATAAACCGCCCTACTCGTACAACGCCTTCACCTGTTCTTCCGTCATGCCTTTTACAATCACCGGGTCGCTTTGTTCCGCCAAATGCGGCTTGCCGTGAAAATCAATCATGTGACCGGATTTCGCCGCTTTGGTTTGCAGGTAAAAAAGATTATGCCCATTGGCTGGCAAAATGTGCGGCAGCCGCCCGTTCACCTGCACGCCGTGTTGCGTGAGCTGCTCAATCTTCTTCGGGTTGTTCGTCATCAACTGAATGGATTTGACCTTGAGCGAATGAAGCATGTGCGCGGCAACCGCATAATCGCGCTCGTCATCACGAAAGCCGAGCGCGAGGTTTGCTTCCACCGTATCCAGCCCCTGGTCCTGCAAACTATACGCGCGGATTTTATTCGTCAGCCCAATGCCGCGCCCCTCCTGCCGCAAATACAACACAATCCCCTTATCCATCCCGCCGATTTTTTTCAACGCGGCTTCCAGCTGGTCGCGGCAATCGCAGCGCAGCGAGCCAATCACATCGCCGGTCAAACATTCGGAATGCAGGCGCACCGGCACGTCTTCCGAATCGAGAATATTGCCCTTGATGATGGCAACATGCTCTTTGAAATCGCGGTTGTTTGAAAACGCCACAATATGAAAATCGCCAAAGCGGGTGGGCAAATCGGCAATCGCTTCAATGTGAACGCAAACCTTGTTCTCCCCGTAACCTTCGCATTCATGGCAGCAATCTTCTTCAATAAGAAGTTGAATTTGTTCGTGTGTTAAAGTCGTCATCATGTCCTCCGTAGAACGGACTTAAGTCTGTTCTACAATTTATATCGCAGCAAAACCCCGCCGTCTTCCCACACTTCCACACTGGATAATTGAAGCGCAATCGCATGTTCGCGGGTTACGCCCGGTCCGTCCGCCAGAGTCGGCGCAGAAGCGCCGCCAAACGCCATCGGCGCAATGAACACCATCACCTCATCCACAAGTCTCAGGCGCAGCAGTTCAAAATTCAAAGTTGCGCCGCCTTCCACCATCAAACGCTGTATGCCGATTTTCTTTAAGGTTTGCATGGCGGCGGGCAAATCCACGCGCGGCGCGTCATGCACAAACACATCCACGCCCAGCAAGCGCAAGGCTTCAACTTGCACATTAGATGTTTGGCTGGTGGTGAATATTACCTTATGCGCATCGCCCGCCTGCATAAAATCACCATTAAGTGGGATGTCCGCCCTCGTGATGATTCCAACTTTGATGGGATTGGGACTCATCCCGCGGGCGGCTCTCGCTTCGCGCAGCGCGCTGCTTCTTACGGTCAGCTTTGGGTCTTCGTGGCGAAGCGTATGCCCGCCGACGAGAATCGCATCCGCTGAAGCGCGCAATTCATCCACGCGGTCTTTATCGCGTTTGGATGAAACCGCCGCGCCTTTGCGTTCCACTGTGTCAATCTTTCCATCCGCCGTCATGGCAACGTTGATAAACGTATAAGGGCGGTTCATTTCAACGGCGGAAGTTTGTTGCCGCTGCCTTCTTTTTTCACTTCCACCCAGATGGACTGCGACAGTTCGTACCCAATAATATGGTCGTGCGGTTTCATTTGCAATCGCAGCGGACCTTGAAACGGCGCGCAGCTCAGCAGGTGAAAGGCAACGCCGGGGACGAGTCCCAGCTCGGCGATGTAGCGCAGCTTGGCGTGGTGATGTGTGCGCACGCGGCTCACCACGCAATCGGAGCCGGAGGGAACTTGTGAAAGCGGCACATCGTTGATGAAGGGCATGATTCCATCGCGGCTGGGAATCGGCTCGCCGTGCGGGCAGCGCGTGGGACGTCCGCTCAGCTCGAACATGCGCTCTTCAATTTCATCGTTAATCCCTTTTTCAAACGTATCCGAAAGCTCGTGCGCGGACGCCCAGTCATACTTCATGACATTGACAAGGAACGCTTCGGTCAGGCGGTGGCGGCGCAGCGCGGGCATGGCAATCTTTTCGCCAGCGGGGGTCAAGCGCACGCCGCGATACGGCTCATGCTGCAAATAGCCTTGTTTGCCCATTTTTTTTATCATCATCGAAATCGCCTGCGCGGAAGCGTCCACATGCGAACTGAGCAGCGAAAGCGAGACCTGTTCATGGTCTTGCTGCAGCCTGTAAATTTCTGCGGCGTAACGCTGCATGGAAGAACTGACGGTCATTCAAAATCTCCAAAAATTTTCAACCAGGTTGAAAATTAAACTCAATGGAATATAAATAAAATTTAATACAAATATCTAGATTATTCAAATCGGCAAAATTATACTATGCCTTGTCAGCGGATAAACTTTACCGAAATTATCCGCTGCAACAATATATTACTTCAAGGAGAACATTAGATGTTCAACAAGACAAAAATTTTTACCCTGCTGTTTCTCATCATGTTCGCAGTCACAGCCTGTGGCGGCGCAAACAACCCGCCAGCCGAACCCGCCCAGCCCGAAGCCGAAAACGCGGGCATTTCAGGAAAACTCGTGCTGTATTCCGGGCGTTCCGAGCCGCTCATTCAACCCGTTATCGAAGCGTTCAAAGCCAAACATCCCAATGTGGAAGTTTTGTTGAAAGCGGGAAGCAACAGCGAGATTGCAAACGCATTGATTGAAGAGCAGGCAAACCCGCAAGCGGATGTGTTTATTACGACCGAGTTGTTCACCGTGCAGTCGCTTGCCGCGCGGGGGGTTTTT
>DAOTZP010000479.1:0-3400 GCA_034434265.1 Anaerolineales bacterium
CATCATTGCAGACAGCATCCGCAATGTTGAAAACCGCTTTAATGAATTGCTTGCCTCCGTACAGGAACGCAAACAAGCGCAGCAGGCATTTATTGAACAGCAATCGCTCGCGCAAGTGGACAGGGAACGCGCATGGAAAGACTGGAACGCCAAGTTTGAATCCTTCCAAAAAGAAGCCGCGCAAATTGACGGGCATATTCAACAATTGGATGAAGTGCTGCGCGGCGCAAAGAAAGCGCAGGAATCCTATCTGGAACTGAACACCAAACTTGAACGCCGCATCAACGAAGTAACCGAAATGCAGCGCCTTGCCGAAGAACGTCTGCGGCAGGAATGGCTGACCTTTAAGACCGATGACCAAAAACGCTGGACGGGATACAACCTCTCCTCCGAAGAATCGTTCCGCGACATTCGCAAAGACCTGCAAAAAATCAGCGACAGCATTCCGCCCCTGCTTGATTCAGTTCAAGTGTTGCAAGACCAAATGCATCAAGTCACCGATGCTTCTGAAAAACAATTACAGGAAATGATGAATGTCGTCCATGACTGGATGGAAGCCTACCAGCGCATTATGGGTCACGGCAAAAAGAAGAAATAACCATGCGCGTCATTGGAACAGCAGGTCATGTTGACCACGGCAAATCCACTTTGATTGCCGCGCTTACGGGAACGCACCCCGACAGATTGAAAGAAGAACGCGAGCGCGAGATGACCATTGAGCTCGGCTTTGGCTGGCTCACGCTCCCCAACGGCGAAGAAATCGGCATTGTGGACGTGCCGGGTCACCGCGACTTCATCGAAAACATGCTGGCGGGCGTGGGCGGCATTGATGCCGCGCTGCTCGTCATCGCCGCCGATGAAGGCGTAATGCCGCAAACCAAAGAGCACCTCGCCATTCTCGACCTGCTGCAAATTCCTGCGGGCTTAATCGTCCTCACCAAAACAGACCTTGCGCCGGATGAAGACTGGCTGACTTTATTGGAATCCGACATTCGCGCCGCGCTTGCCGGAACGATTTTTTCCAACGCCTCCATTGTGCGCGTCTCCGCCAAACAAAACGCGGGATTGGACACCCTCAAAACGAATCTTGTTTCCCTTTTGGAATCCAAGCCTCAACGACTCGACCTCAACCGTCCGCGCCTGCCCATTGACCGGGTCTTCACCATGAGCGGGTTTGGCACCGTCGTCACCGGCACGTTAAGCGATGGAAGTTTATCCGTTGGCGATGAAGTGGAAATTCTCCCCGCCGGTCTCAAAGGCAGAATTCGCGGCTTGCAAACGCACAAGAAAAAAGAAGAACGCGCCTTGGTTGGCTCGCGCACGGCGGTTAACATCTCCGGCGTGGAAGTTGACTCCGTGCGGCGCGGCGATGTGCTGGTTCACCCCAATCAATATCAAATTACAAGAAGAGTGGACGCGCGTTTTCGCCTGCTGAAAGATGTGTCCTTTCCCCTCAAACATGGCGACGAAGTCAAGTTCTTTGTCGGCGCAAGCGAAACGATTGCCATTGCGCGCCTGCTTGGCGTGGATGAGTTAAAAGCGGGCGAAGAAGGCTGGCTGCAATTGGAATTGCGAAACCCGGTGGTTGCCGTGCGCGGCGATAGATATATCCTGCGGCGTCCCTCCCCGCCTGAAACGCTGGGCGGCGGTTTTATTGTGGACCATTTGCCAAAAGGTCGTCATAAACGCTTTGACGAAGATGTATTGAAATCTCTTGAAGCGCTGGCAAAAGGCTCGCCCGCCGATATTTTCTTTGAAGCCATGCTTGCCTTGGGCGCGGCTGCGATTAAGGATGTTGCCGCCAAATCAAGGCTGGAATCTGCCGACGCGCAATCTGCGTTGCTTGAATTGCTTGAAAGCGGAAAAATTTTGCCGCTTGAAAACGGCGAAACGACAATCACAAGCGATTTAATGATTATCTCCCTGCCGTATTACAACGCCCTGACGGATAAAGTTTTACAGCTCGTTGAAGAGTATCACAAGCAATTTCCCTTAAGGCGCGGTATTCCGCGTGAGGAACTAAAAAGCAAATTAAAACTCGCCCCAAAGTTTTTCAATTTGTTCATTACCAAATTGATTGCTGACAACTTGTTGGCTGATTACTCGAAATTCCTCTCCAAGCCCGGCCACGCGATTGTGTTTTCCCCCGCCGACCAAGCCCGCGCTGCCGCCCTTTTGCGCCAATTTGAAACAAACCCCTTCGCCACGCCCAGCGTGAAGGAATGTCAAGCCGCGGCAGGCGAGGAAGTCTTCAACGCGCTGCTGCAACTGGGCGAGCTGATTCAAGTTTCGTCCGATGTGGCGTTTCGCAAGCAGGATTATGACTCGATGGTGGAAAAAATCCGCGCCGCAATTTACCAAAACGGACAGGTTACGCTTGCCCAAGTCCGCGATATGTTTGGCACAACGCGCAAATACATCCAAGCCTTGTTGGAGCATTTGGATGCAATCGGTGTGACAGTCCGTAATGGCGATGCGCGAACATTAAAGTAAAAGGAGTTTTATGTGCGGACGTTTTACGCTTACCGTTAACCCCGCTGAATTGCAAGGCTTTGCCGGGTTTGCGTTTCCTTCGCAGTTTGCGCCGCGTTTTAACATTGCGCCCGGACAGCCTGTGCTGGCAATTCCAAATGACTCAAAATACAAAGCGGATTTTTTTCTTTGGGGTTTAATTCCTTCTTGGGCGAAAGCCGATGCGCTGACAAAACGCATGATTAATGCGCGCGGCGAAACGCTGGCTGAAAAACCTTTTTTTCGCAGCAGTTATAAATATAAGCGCTGCTTGATTCTTGCGGATGGATTTTATGAATGGCAGGCGCAGCCAAAATCCAAAACAAAAATTCCGTATTTTATTCACATGCGGGATGGAAATCCATTTGCGTTTGCCGGGCTATGGGATGAATGGCATTCGCCTGAGGGCGGCACAATACGCACCTGCGCCATTATCACCACCGCGCCCAATGAGTTGATGTCCGCGTTGCACAACCGCATGCCTGTCATTTTGGAAAAAGAAAATTACGCCGAATGGCTCGACCCCGCACCGCGCGCGCCCGAAACATTACAGCATTTGCTTCAACCTTTTGATTCGCAAAAGATGACGGCACGCCCTGTTTCCATTTTGGTTAACAATCCCTCGAATGATGTGCCGGAGTGTATTGCGCCCTTCAATCAATAACACAGCCGTAAAATCAAAAACGCGCCCGCAAGGCGCGTTTTTGATTCTGCGCCCCCGCGCAGACTCGAACTGCGCTCTTCGGCTCCGGAGGCCGACACTCTGTCCACTGAGCTACGGGGGCGAAACGGGGCTATTTTATCATAATGTTTTGAGCCACGCCTGCGCTTCTTTATATGGAAGCCCTTGCGGGCTGATAGCGAGTCGGGTTTACCCGACTTCCATGAA
>DAOTZP010000480.1:0-5642 GCA_034434265.1 Anaerolineales bacterium
AAAAAAAAAAAAAAAAAGAACTCGAAGGTTTTCCAACCCTCGAGTTCTGCTTTATTGGCTATGTTCCCTCTTCCCAAGAGTTGAGGTAGTGAAGCTGCTCATCCGTCAGCACGTCAATCTTCACGCCCATCGCTTCCAGTTTAAGGCGGGCAATTTCATTGTCAATTTCAGTCGGCACGGAATAGACCTTCTTTTCCAGTTTATCCGCGTTCTTCGCCATGTATTCGGCGGAGAGCGCCTGATTGGCAAAAGACATATCCATCACCGAGGCGGGGTGACCTTCGGCGGAGGCAAGGTTAATCAAGCGTCCCTCGCCGAGGATGTTGATTTTGCGTCCGTCTTTGGTGGTGTATTGTTCCACAAACGGGCGGACCAAATTCGGCTCGCCCACGCTGATGCTGCGCAAGCCGGGGATGTTGATTTCCACGTTGAAGTGACCGCTGTTGGCGACAATTGCGCCGTCTTTCATCACTTCAAAATGGTGCGTGTCAATCACGTTCAAGTCGCCGGTGACGGTGCAGAAGATATCGCCGACTTTGGCGGCATCAAGCATCGGCATCACTTGGAAGCCGTCCATCGCGGCTTCGAGCGCCTTCAACGGGTCCACTTCGGTAACGATGACATGCGAGCCCATGCCGCGCGCGCGCAGCGCAAGTCCGCGCCCGCACCAGCCATAGCCCGCCACGACAAAGGTCTTGCCCGCGAGCAGAACATTCGTGGCGCGGATGATGCCGTCAATGGTGGATTGTCCCGTGCCGTAGCGGTTATCGAACATGTGCTTGGTGAGCGCATCGTTCACCGCAATTACAGGGAATTTCAACACGCCGTCTTTTTCCATCGCCTTCAAGCGGATGACGCCTGTGGTGGTTTCTTCCGTGCCGCCGATGACGTTCTTCAACATTTCCTTGCGTTCCGCTTCGCTCAGGGTCTTTGCCCATTCCGCGAGGGAGGGTTCAAGTTTTTCAAAACGTCCCATTTCAATGAAGAAGAGGGAGGAAACAAGGTCGGCGCCGTCATCCTGCGTCATGTGCGGTTTGTGTTCCAGCGCGGCGCGGATGTGCTTGAAGTAGGTGGCTTTGTCTTCGCCCTTGATGGCAAAGACGGGAATCTCGTAGTGATTGACCAGCGCAGCCGCAACATCATCCTGCGTGGAAAGCGGGTTGGAGGCGGTGAGGACAATATCCGCGCCGCCTTCGTGCAGGGTGCGCATCAGGTTGGCGGTTTCGGTGGTGACGTGCAAACAGCACGAAAGGCGCATCCCTTTCAGCGGTTTTTCCTTCTTAAAGCGTTCGCGGATGGAACGCAGCACGGGCATTTCGCGTTCCGCCCACTCAATGCGGCGGCGTCCACCTTCCGCTTGATTGATGTCTTTAATATCGTAATTGCTCATGTATTAACTCCTTGGTAGTAGAGGATTAGAGAGTAGAAGATTAGAGAGTAGAGGATGAGAGAGTACATAAACAATCGCTATTTATCTACTCATCTATTTATCTATTTATCTATTTATCTATTTAACTAACACATCCAACTTTCCGCCATCGTCAAAATGCTGGCGGAAGCGCTGGATAAATTCTTCCTTTGTATAAAAATGATTTTGCGTGCCGCGCTGTTCAAGGCAATAGACCGCGCTGAGCGAGCCAATTTCGCCGCACAATTTCCAATCAAAACCGCGCGAATAGCCCGCAAGGAATCCGCCGCGAAAGGCGTCGCCCACGCCGGTTGGGTCCACAATCTCTTTTTCAGGCACGGTGGGAATGTGAACCGCATCGCCGCCCGCGTATAAATCCGCGCCGTCTTTTCCGCGCGTGATGACCAAAATCTTGACGTGCTGCAAAATCTGGTCGAGGCTCCAGCCCGTCTTTTTGGAAATCAGCCCAAACTCATAATCATTGCAGAAGAGGAAGTGCGCGCCTTCCATATCGCGGGCAAGTTCCGCGCCTTCGAGTCTTAAGACTTGCTGCGAAGGGTCATACAAGTATGGAATCCCCATCTCGCGGCATTCGGCGGGGAATTTCATCATCGCGTCCGGCGCGGAAGGCGAGACGATGACCAAATCCGGTTTTTTCTCCAACTCCTTGAGCGACTGCGTGGCAGAATAAGCCATCGCGCCCGGATAGAATGAAGCAATCTGCGCGGAGGCTTGGTCGGTGGTGGCGAAGAACGAAGCGGTAAACACGCCGGGGATGACTTTCATCAGCGAAGTATCCACGCCTTTGGAATCAAGCCACGCGCGGTAATCGCCAAAGTCCTCGCCGACGGTTGCCATAACGCGAGGCTTTTCTCCGAGCAATGCCATTGTATAAGCAATGTTGGGCGCAATGCCGCCGCGCTGTTTGGACATGCCATCCACCAAAAACGACAGGCTGATGGATTCCAAACGCTCCGGCAAAATTTGTTCCTTGAACAAACCGGGAAAGGTCATCAAATAGTCGTAAGCAACAGAACCAGTGAGAAGAATATCCATGTTTTACTCGCAGAAAAAGGCGCGCTCTTGCGAGCGCGCTGAATTTGTAACGCGCGTGAGTTTATCACGGCATAGCGGGAATGTCTAGCAATTCATGGCACAAATTTTTATTTCACAAACTTCTTCAAATTTACATCAAAAGGCGGGTACGCCACCCCGTTTTCGGTGACAATTCCCGTAATCAAACGGTTGGGGGTTACGTCAAACGCGGGGTTGCGGGCTTTGGCATTTTTCGGCGCAACGGGTTCGCCTTGAAATTGAATATCCAACACTTCGGCGGGGTTGCGCTCTTCGATGGGAATCAAACCGCCATGCGCGAGAGACATATCAATGGTGGAGGTTGGCACAACCGAATACGCAGGCACGCCGTTGTCATGCGCGGCAAGCGCGAGCATGTAAGTGCCAATTTTGTTCGCCACATCGCCATTGGCGGTTACACGGTCCGCGCCAAAGAATACCTTTTGCACTTTGCCCGCCCTCATAAAATAACCGGACATATTATCGCTGATGATTTCATACGAAATGCCGTACTGTTCCAGTTCCCATGCGGTCAGACGCGCGCCCTGCAAACGCGGGCGGGTTTCATCCACCAGCACGTGAATCTTTTTCCCCTGCTCGTGCGCGGTGCGAATCACGCCGAGCGCGGTGCCCCAGTCCACCGTTGCCAATGCGCCGGTATTGCAATGATGAATAATCGTATCGCCGTCGTTGATTAATGCCGCGCCATGTTCCGCCATGCGTTTGTTGATTTCCACATCCTCATCGGCGAGTTTTTGCGCTTCGTTCAACAATGCCTCACGAATGTCATCCGCGCCGCCGTTGACCGATTTTGCAACGCCCATCAAGCGCTCCACCGCCCAAGCCAAATTCACCGCCGTCGGGCGGGCGGCTTTTAAAGTGGCGGCGGAAGTTTCCAAGTCGCGCATTAAATCAGCGGGTGAGGAAGCGCGCGATTCAAACCCCGCCAGCGCAAGCCCAAATGCGGCAGCCGCGCCAATCGCGGGCGCGCCGCGCACCACCATATCCGTAATCGCGCGAGCCACTTCCTGATGCCCGCGATAGGAAAGCACTTCAAACCGCGCGGGAAGAATGCGCTGGTCAATCATTTTGAGTTCATTGTTTTCCCAAAATACAGTTCGCATTGTTTTCTCCTAATATCCTTTAAAAAATTTTTCCCTCAATTCGATGAGGTGTTTTTGCGCTTCAAGCGGAACGCGCTTGACAACCCCAAGCGCTCTGGCGTGATAATAAATTTCGGCAACATGCTCAATCCGTTCCAAATGAATCAACGCTTCATCGAGATGTCTGCCATACGTCAAACTTCCATGCTGGCAAAGCAGCATGGCGTTGTAATCCTTCAAAAACGGCTGAATCACCACCGCATCTTCATGCGAGGCGGGCGTGGCATACGCGGTGATGGGAACATCCCCCAGCGTGAGCAGCACTTCGGGCAGCACATCTACCGGAAAGGCAAGGTCCGCCACCATGAGCGTGGTGGCGTAAATCGGGTGCGCGTGAATCACGGCGCGCGCATCTTCGCGCTGCTTATACACTTCAAGGTGCATGGGCGTTTCGGAAGACGGTTTACGCCCCGGTTTGGCTGAAATCACCGCGCCGTTCAAATCCACAATCAACAAATCATCCGGCGACATGCGCCCTTTGGACATGCCCGAAGGCGTAATCAAAATATTTCCATCGCTCATGCGCGCGGAAATATTGCCGTCATTTGAAGTCATCAAATGACGTTCATAAGCAATGCGCCCGCATTCCACAATGGCAAGGCGCAATTCGGTTTCGGTTGCGTTGGGTAAATATTCAAGCATAGGCATCCTCTTGCGTTGATTATAACCTTGCTTGACTTCGCCCTCTTTTCCCATTATAAAAACGGGATGAAACGAATCAGAATTTTTCTTGGATGGGTTCTTGCCATCGCCATCGCGGGATGCTCCTCGCTGCCCGCCCTGCCCGAAATTCCGCCGGGCTGGACCGTTACGCCGAGCGTCTCCCCCACGCCTGCCGCAACCTTCACCCCGACAATTACACCAACCCCCATGCCGGTTGCGCGCGTCAGTCAGGGAGACCGCGCCCTGTTCAACGGCGAATACGAAACCGCGCTGGCGCATTACCAAACCGCATTCAAAGATTCACCGGATGCGCAAACGCAAGCCGCCGCAAAATGGGGCGAAGCGCGCATTCATTTTTTGGAAGAACGCTATCAGGATTGTTTGAACGCGCTGCAAACGATTATCACGCAATATCCCGATTCGGACTACGCAGCCAACGCGCATTTTTTACAAGGGTTTGCCTTGTACCGCATGGCAAACTATCGCTCCGCCGCGGATTCGTGGCAGATGTATTTGAATCTGCGCCCCAATGTTTTGGACGCCTATGTGCAGGAACTTCGCGGCGACGCATTGTACGAAGCGGGCGACTACGCAAACGCGCTTTCCGCGTACACCGCCGCCATTCAAGCGCCATCCATTGGCGACGACATCGCGCTGGATATGAAAGCGGCAAACACGCAAAAACAACTCGGCGATTACGAAGCCGCGCTCGCCATTTACGAAGGCATCGCCGCGCACACCGATAATGATTTCATCAAAGCGCAGGCGGCGTATGAATCCGCGCTGGCGTATCAATCACAGGGGAAGACCGAAGAAGCGCTGGGGAAATTCCGCTTTTCCATTGAGCAATATCCGCGCTCGTATTACGCCTATCTCAGTCTGGTGGCGCTGCTGCAAGCGGGCGGGCAGGTCAGCGAATTGGACCGCGGCATTGTGGACTATTTCGCCGGGCAATATGATGTCGCCATCGCCGCATTTGACCGCTATCTTTCCACCCATGCGGATGACGGCACGGCAAGTTATTACCGCGCTTTATCGCTGCGCGACCGGGGCGATTACAACGCGGCTGTGGCGCAGTTCAACAAATATCTCGATACCTATCCAAATCATTCGCGCTGGGCGGAAGCATGGGGGCAAAAAGCGTTCATTGAATGGTATCACCAGGGCGCGTACACCGTTGCCGCCGAAACGCTTTTGAAGTTTGCTTCCATTGCGCCCGCAAGCGAAACCTCCGCCGATTATTTGCTCAGCGCGGCGCGCAGTTATGAACGCGCAGGCAAATATGAAGACGCGCTCAAAACGTGGGCGCGGGTTGCCAATGAATACCCCGGCTC
>DAOTZP010000481.1:0-13411 GCA_034434265.1 Anaerolineales bacterium
TCGCGCTGCCGCGCAAGGGAAAGTTGTGTAATATCCATAGCCCGATTTTACCCCCCTATTTGATTTATTAAACAGGCGTAAAAGGCTATAATTAACCCAAGTTGCTACCCTTGCTTAATTTTTACCGCAGAGGCGCGGAGGACACGGAGAAATTCATTAAAAACTCTGCGCCCTGTGCGACTCGGCGGTTCAAAACAGGCAAAATCCTTCTTCCCTTTTGAAGGCGGCAACTTGCGTTAATTATTTGTTTACGATATTTAATTTCAAAGGAGAATTAAAATGAGCTACCGTTTAATGTTCGCCCTCAATACCATTGTTGCCGCTGTATTTGGCGCGTTGTTTTTGTTAATGCCAAAATTCTTTTTGGTGGAATTTTTTGGCGTGACGGATGCCACGATTGCCACGCAAGCCGTTCTGCGCTTTTTTGGCGGCGGCTTGATTGCGGCGGGTATTTTGCTTTGGTTTATTAAAGACAGCAAAGACGCGCAAAAGCCCGCCGCTTTTACCATGCTGGCGGCTTCCATCGGCGGTTTTGCGCTGACCATTCTTGGCATGGTGTCCGATAAAGTCATTCGCGCCAATGGATGGATTCCGCTGGTAATTTACATTGCTTTTGCGCTTGGATATGCTTATTTGGTTTTTGGCGTTTCCGTGACCGTGAAGAAGAAAAAATAACGCAAACCCCCAATCTCCAATCTCCAATCTCCAATTTCCAATTTCAAATTTCCAATCTCCAACTCTCGGAGGTATTATGCCCATCTTTACCCCCGGCCGGCGCTGGCAGCCTGCGTATTCGCCATTTAAGAAAGAAACGCTTGCGCGCAAATTGATGCAGGATTTGGAATACGCCATCAAGGGACCGTTGTTTGGCTGCCGCATGTGCGGCAATTGTCTGCTGCAAGAGACAGCCTTCATCTGCCCGATGGAATGCCCCAAAGGATTGCGAAACGGTCCATGCGGCGGCTCAACCTCCGAATATTGTTATGTGGATAAAACCCGCCCGTGTATTTGGTACAAAATCTACGAGCGCGCGTTTGCCATGGGGCGCGAAGAAAAACTGCTGGAAGTGCTTCCTCCGCTGGATTGGGAAAAAGTCGGCACGGATACATGGAAAGACGTGGCGCAAAGCGTCAAAGACAACGGCATCGCCAAGGTGGTGAAAAGCACGATTTTTAATCATGGCGAAAACCGCTGGAAAACATGGGAATTGATTTTTCTCAAAGTGCGCCAGCCCGACTGGTGGCAGGGAGATGATAAATATCATCCGCCTGCTTATACCGAACCCGTCTCAAATTTGGAAAAGGCGTTCAAATCGGGCGAGTTTGTGGTGGCGTGCGAGCTCGCGCCGCCGCTGGGCATATCCACAAAAAAATTGGTTGAACATATCAACCTCGTCAAGCCGTATGTGACCGCCATCAACTTTACCGACAACGCATCCGCAACTCCGCGCATGACTTCGTGGGCGTGTTCAAAGTTTGCCATCGAAAACGGCGCCGAGCCCGTCATGCAAATTGCCGCGCGGGACCGCACGCGGGCAAGTTTGCAGGGCGAGATTCTCGGCGCCACCTCAATGGGCGTGCGAAACGTGCTGTGCATCACAGGCGACAGCGCCGTGCTTGCGCCGCATCCACGCGGGCGGATGGATATTAATGACCTGGATTCAATTCAAGTGTTGTGGATTTTGCGAAGAATGCGCGATGAGGGCCGCTATTTGGACGGACGCGAGATTAAGCACCCCCCAAAGTTTTTCCTCGGCGCGGCTGCTTCCCCTTGCGCCTCCGAGCCAAAGTTTCAAGCCCTGCGCGAACACAAGAAAGTGAACGCGGGCGCGCAGTTTTTCCAAACCAATCTTGTCTATGATATTGACCGCATGGAAGCTTGGTTGAACGAACTCGCCAAGCGCAACATTTTGGATAAAGTGTATATCATGATAGGCATTAGCCCGCTTAAGAGTTTTAAGATTGCTCAGCACATGGCGCAAGTACCGGGCGTCTTTATTCCGCAGTCCGTTCTCAACCGCATGGAAGCGGCGGAGCAGGCGGGCAACGCGCAGGAGGAAGGTTATAAAATTGCGCTCGAACTGGTGGAGAAAATCAAAGGCTATGAAAAGCAGGGCATTCACGGAATTCACCTCATGCCCGTTGGCTGGGAGGAGGTCGTCCCGCGCCTTGTCACCGACGCCAACTTGCTCCCCAAAGGATTCGTAAATCCCGAAGCCGCCTGACCTTTGCCTGCGACGCGGCGCATTACAAAGTCAAAAAGGGCATCACCGCTTGCAGCAAAGCGATTAACGAAACGCCCTCCACCTGCCGGGCAATGACTTTTGCGGTGGTCGCGCTCAACGCCGTGCGGACATCATCCCATGTTAAGTCTTTGGCTTTCTTTGTCAAAAAACTTTCCAAGCCGGTCACTTTTTTTTCGCAAAGTTTTTTTAATGTTGTTTGGATGTTTTTGAAATTATCCAGCAGCCCGTATTGCTTTGCCAGTTCAAACAACGTATCGCTGTGAATTAAAATCACCTGCGGGTTGCGCTCGTACACCGGAATGGCATCGAGATTTTTCAACGCCTCTTCCAGCTCGGCGCGGTAATCGGGATGTTCAATCATCAGCGCGAGGAAACCCTCCTGCGAAGTTTTCTCCGCCGCGTATCTTGCTCCGCTGGCGAGTTTTTTCTCGGTCAGCGTATTTTTGAGAATGCGCTTAATCATATCCTCCGGTTGAATATTCAACAACGGACGCCAGCGCGCATACGAATCTTTTCTTAAAGCCGCAACTTTGGTTTGAGTTAAACGCAATTGCTTTGCCACGCTGTGATTGCTGGCAAACTGGTCAATGACCCCGTCCTTTTCCAGCAGAATGAAGATGAGCAGTTCCAAATCGCGCTTGCTGAGCGATTGCCAGCCTTCCTCCATAAAATACTTTAAAAGCGTTTCGCTGAATTGAGCGGGGTCATTAAGTTTCATTTTTTCCTCGTTTCCATCTCTCTGGGTTCCACCATTCCCCAACGGCTTGCGCCAAGATACAAAACATCCAGCACAAGGTCTTCGTATTTGATTCCTTCCGCTTTGGCTTGCAGGCACAAATCGCTGTAATCGGGAGTCAGTCCCGGCAGCGTGTTAATTTCAATCAAGCGCGGATTGCCTTCTTCATCCAGCCGTATGTCCGTCCGTGAAATATCCAGCGCGTTGAGAAGTTGATGCGCGCGCAACGCGAGGTGCTTTAACTTTTTTTCCAACTCCGGTTCAACCTGCGCCGGGCAAAAATAACCGGGCGCGTCTTCCGGTCCCACGTCTTTGGATTTTGCGGCATGTGTATATACCCACGGGCTGTCTGAGTTTGCGGTATCCAATTCCAAAACGGGAAAGCGGTGAAAACCGTCTTTTTCATACCATTCAGGGTGGCGCGAATACAGCTTCGCATCCGCCCGCCCCAAAATGCCGACGGTGAACTCGCGCCCGGGCAAAAATGTCTCCACCAGCGCGGGTTGTTGATACACGTTGATGATGTATTGCGCGCGCTCGCGCAGTTCCTTTTCATTGTTCACAATGGCGTTCATATCCACGCCCATGCCGGTTCCCTCGCGGGCGGGCTTTACAAACAAAGGGAACTTTAACTCCGGGCGGAGCGGCTCTTCGCCTGTGATAAATTCTTGAAACGGCGCAACGGGCAGCCTTCTATCGCGCCAGATGCGTTTTGTTAAGGTTTTATCAAGCGAGATGCCGTTGGTAAGCACGCGCGAGCCGGTGTAGGGAATGCCCATCATCTCCAGCAGGGCGGGGACTTGCGCCTCGCGCGCGTCGCCGCCCAACCCTTCGGCAATGTTAAAGCAAATGTCGGGCTGCGCTTTGCGAAGCTCAAAAGGCAGCTCGCGGTTCGCCTCGATAAATACAGTGGAATGCCCGTCGCTTTCCAGCGCGGCGCGGATGTGTTCAACCGTCTCAATGTGGTCAAAATCCGCAAAGGCATCCGGCGGCACGCCTTCCGGTTTGGGTTGTTGGTCATCTTTAATGTTTGCCAGCACCGCTATTTTCCAAAATCGTTTCTTCACGATTCATATCTCCTTTTGCATAATGATGGGATAATCATACTGCAATGACATGGATGCGGAAAATTTCTTAAGGCGTTTTATGCAAATTCATACTGTCTTTGTCTCAGCGCGATTCATTATAGCATTTACTGTACCCGCTGCAATTTTTTTATCTTTGTCGGCAACTGTGGCGGCAACTGTGGCGGCAACTGTGGCGCAAGTCTTTGACTTGCGAGACAAACTTGCGAAGCAAACTTGCGCGCAAATCAGAGGTTTGCGTTACAGGCTGCGCGGCAAATCAGAGGTTTGCGTTACAAGTTGCCCCGAAAAAATATTCCGCACCCATCTTTATCTCCGCCTTGTTTGCGAAAGTTCATAAAATAAATTTGGAAAAAGGAGTCTAAGTGAATTTTATTTCTTTTCTCGGTTTGGCTGGAACGTTTATAGACCTCACCCGCGCGCTGCCGCAGCTGGCGCATTTGATTCGCGTAAAAAAATCGTTTGGCGTTTCAGTGGACACCTCCGCCACGAGCTGCATTGTCAGTTTGGGGTGGGCGGTTTATGGCATTATGACCCGGCAGGTATTTGTCACGCTTGCATCGGGGACGATTGCGGCGATATTTTTTATCATCACCATCACGGCTTTGCGGCTGGGCAGAAGCTCGCGCGAGTTTCTAGTCGCGCCCGTGTGGTTTGCCGCGCTGCTGCTGGCTGTTTTATCTTTTGGAAAAACAGGATTGGGAATCGCGCTTTCGGTGAGCGCGTTGGTATCAAACATTCCGCAGGTATGGGTGGCATTCCGCGAGACGAATCTTTCGGGCTTGTCGCTTGGCACATGGCTGTTGACTCTTTCGGGCGGGCTGACGTGGGGGCTGTATGGAATTTTGCAGCGCGACGTGACAATTATGACCTCGACATTTTTCCAATCCGCCACCAGCGCCATCATCATTGCTTTGAAAACGTTCAGGCAGCAAAAAGAAGGTTTGCCCGAAAACAACCGTGCCGCCAATTAATTCGCGGCAGGTGAGGGATTTCTTAAGGCGGCGGACGATTGTAACTAGACAATCCCCCCCCTTTCGGTTATCATTGCCGCGTTTGTACCCCTTTCCACAAAGGGAAATCCTATATTACACACACCCGGAGAGCATCCGGGTTATTGTACGTAAAAAGAAACTTTGCGGAGGCTACCTAGATGTCAGACCTGATTAAGCAAATCACAGGCGATTTGCAAAAACAAATTGAAGGATTTAAGCCTGAACTCAACGTCAGCGATATTGGCGTTGTTGTTGAGGCGGGCGATGGTATTGCCCGTGTCGAAGGTCTTGCGAACATTCGCGCGCAGGAACTTGTGCAGTTTTCCAATGGCGTGATGGGAACCGCGTTCAACCTTGAAAAAGACAGCGTTGGCGTTATCGTCATGGGGTCTTACGAAGGAATCGTGGAAGGTATGACCGTGCGCGGCACAGGGCGTATTGCTTCTGTTCCCGTGGGCGACGCCATGATTGGGCGCGTAGTCAATGCGCTGGGCGAACCGATTGACGGCAAGGGACCCATCGCCACCACCGGCTTCCGTCCCATTGAGCGCATTGCGCCGGGCGTGGTGGAACGTCAGGACGTGGATACCCCGGTGCAAACCGGTATCAAATCCATTGACGCGATGATTCCCGTCGGACGCGGACAGCGCGAGCTCATCATCGGCGACCGCCAAACAGGCAAAACCGCCGTTGCGATTGATACCATCATCAATCAAAAAGGGAAGGACATGGTTTGTATTTACGTTGCGATTGGGCAAAAGAAAGCCGCCATCGCGCGTACCCTCGGTATTCTTGAAAAATATGGCGCGATGGAACATACCATCATTGTCGTGGCTTCCGCAGATGAATCTGCCGCGCTTCAATACATTGCCCCGTACTCCGGCACCGCCATCGGCGAAGAATTTATGGAAACCGGACGCGATGCGCTCATCATTTATGATGACCTTTCCAAACATGCGTGGGCGTATCGTCAGGTTTCCCTGCTGCTCCGCCGCCCTCCGGGACGCGAAGCCTACCCCGGCGATGTGTTCTACCTTCACTCGCGCCTGCTCGAACGTTCGGCGCGTTTGGCAAACAAATACGTCATCACCAAGAGCGATTTCAGCGGTGAACTTGCCGAAGTGAAAGACGGCGTGGATGGAAAAGTATATGAAGGTCCGCTTTCCAAACACGAAGCCAGCGAAGCCGCCAAAGCAATGGGCGAGGGCTTCAAGGCTGTGAAGGTGAAAGGCACGGGCGGCTCGCTCACCTCGCTGCCCATCATCGAAACCTTGCTCGGCGACGTCTCCGCGTATATTCCCACAAACGTCATCTCCATCACCGATGGTCAAATTTATCTTGAAACCAACCTGTTCAACGCGGGCATTCGTCCGGCGGTGAACGTGGGTATCTCGGTCTCCCGCGTGGGCGGCGACGCGCAAACCAAAGCGATGAAACAAGTCGCGGGTCGTTTGCGCCTCGACATGGCTGCCTACCGCGAGCTGGCTGCTTTCGCGCTCATGGCTTCCGATTTGGATAAAGCCACGCAGGCGCAGCTCAGCCGCGGTCAGCGGATGCAGGAAATTCTCAAGCAGCCGCAATATCAGCCGGTGGAATTGGAAAATCAGGTCATTGTCATCTTCGCGGGGACCAACGGCTTTGCCGATAACGTTCCGTTGGAGAAAATGGCGCAGTGGCAAAGCGACCTTATCCGCTTTATGGCGGCTTCGTACCCTGAGGTTGGCAAAGACATCGCGTCGAAGAAAATGATTACCGATGAAAACCGCGCCGCGTTGATGAAAGCCCTTGAAGCCTTCCGCGCGAGCTGGCAAGCATAGGTTAGTAACGAGAAGATTAGATAATTAGATAATTAGAAGATTAGATAATTAGAAGATTAGATAACTAGATAACTGGAAGATTAAAGGACTAAATTATGGCTTCCGCTCGTGAAATGCGGCTCAGAATTAAGAGCGTAAAAAATATTTCGCAAGTCACGCGCGCTTTGGAAACGGTGAGCGCCAGCAAAGTCCGCAAGGCAATTAATGCGGTGATGGGCACGCGCTCGTATGCGACAAAAGCGTGGCAAGTGCTTCGGCATGTTGCCAACCAGCCGGGACGCGACAGCCTGCACCCGCTTTTGCAGAAACGCGCCGAAGTGAAGAACTCCCTTGTGGTGGTCATCACCGGCGACCGTGGTCTGGCAGGCGCATACAATTCCAATGTGATTCGTTTCACCGCGCAAAAGTTCGATGCGAACCCCGTTCCCGTAAAATATATTGCGGTTGGGCGCAAAGGACGCGACTTGTTACTCCGCCGTGGGAAAAAGGTCATTGCTGATTTCAGCAACCTTCCCGCCGCCCCCACCTTTGCGGATGTTTCCGCCATTGGGCGCATGGCTGTGGAAGAATTCCTCAACGGCAATGTGGATGAGGTTTTCCTCGTTTATACCGACTTTATCAACATGGGACGGCAGATTGCCACTGTGAAAAAACTTCTCCCGCTGGAACTGGAAGGCGAAGGCTTGGTGGAGGATTTTGAAGGCGGCAAACCCGCAGGTCCGCTTGCAGCGTATGATTACGAACCCGACCAGCGCGAAATTCTTGATGAAATTATTCCGCGCTTTACCGCGCTGCAAGTCTATCAGGCAGTCTTGGAATCGCAGGCAAGCGAACATGCCGCCCGCATGGTTGCCATGCGCAACGCCACAGACAACGCAAAAGAACTGGTCGGCGCGCTTCAATTGGCGTACAACAAAGTCCGCCAGCAGGGCATTACAAACGATATCTTAGACATTGTCGGCGGCGCGGAAGCGCTTGCCGCGAAATAAATTGGAGGAAGAAATCATGGCAAACGCAAATGGCCGTGTCGTACAAATTCTTGGCGGTGTGGTGGATGTTGAATTCCCCGACGGCAACATCCCCGAACTTTACGAAGCGATAGAAGTGGAACGCGCTGATAAAGCCCCGCTTGTATTGGAAGTGCAAAAACATCTTGGCGGAAACTGGGTTCGCACCGTGTCCATGGACACCACCGATGGTTTGCAGCGCGGACTTCCCGCAAAGGCAACCGGCGCCCCCATTACCGTCCCCGTTGGACCTGCCACTCTCGGACGCATCTTCAACGTGCTGGGACAGGCGATTGATAAAAAAGGCGATGTGGAAGCCTCTATCAAATATCCCATTCACCGCCCCGCGCCCGCCTTTGAAGAACAATCCACCCGCGTGGAAGTCTTTGAAACCGGCATCAAAGTCATTGACCTGATTGCCCCCTTCACCAAAGGCGGCAAGACAGGAATCTTCGGCGGCGCAGGAACAGGCAAGACCGTCATCATCATGGAGCTCATCCGCTCGGTGGCTTCCGTGCATCAGGGTAATTCCGTGTTTGCCGGCGTGGGTGAACGCACCCGCGAGGGAACAGGTCTCTACCGCGAAATGATTGAATACGGCGTGATGAAAGACACCGTGATGGTGTATGGTCAGATGAACGAGCCTTCCGGCGTGCGTCTGCGCGTTGCGCTTACCGCGCTTTCAATGGCGGAATATTTCCGCGACCAGGGCAAGGACGTGCTGCTCTTCATTGACAACATCTTCCGCTTCTCCATGTCCGGCTCGGAAGTGTCCGCGCTGCTTGGGCGTATGCCTTCCGCGGTGGGCTACCAGCCGACTCTTGCCACCGAAATGGGCGAGTTACAGGAACGCATTACCTCCACCCGCACCGGCTCGATTACCTCCATGCAAGCCGTGTACGTCCCCGCGGACGACTACTCCGACCCCGCACCCGTGGCGACCTTTACCCACCTCGACGCGACCATCGCGCTTGAACGCTCCATCGTGGAAAAAGGCATCTACCCCGCCGTGGACCCGCTTGCTTCCACCTCGCGCATTCTCGACCCGAACATCGTCGGCGAGGAACACTACCGCACCGCGCGCGAAGTGCAGCGCATGTTGCAGCGCTACAAGGACTTGCAGGACATCATCGCCATTCTCGGCATTGACGAGCTCTCCGAAGACGACAAGCTCGTCGTCTCCCGCGCCCGCAAAATTGAGCGCTTCTTCTCGCAGCCCTTCTTCGTGGCGGAACGCTTCACCGGCATTCAGGGACGCTATGTGGCAATCAAAGATACTGTTCGCGGCTTCCGCGAAATCCTCGACGGCAAATGCGACGACCTGCCCGAACAGGCGTTTATGATGGCGGGTACGATTGAAGACGTGCGCGCCAATGCGGAAAGACTGGCGAAGGCGTAATTGGTAATTAGAGATTGGAGATTGGTCATTGCCAATCTCCAATTACTAATCTCCAAAGGATTTAGTTATGACCATTCGTTGTGAAATCGTTTCCCAGGACCGCACCGTCTTCACCGGCGATGTGGATATTGTGGTATTGCCCGGCGCGGCAGGCGAGATGGGAATTTTGCCCAAACATGCTCCCTTATTGACGACGCTGAAATACGGCATTATCAAAGTCCGCAAGGCAGGCAAGGAAGAGTTGTTCACTGTGGCTGGCGGAGTTGCCGAAGTGCAGCCCGATATTGTCACCGTGCTTGCGGATGCGGCGGAAAACGTGGAAGAAATTGACATAGCCCGCGCTGAAGCCGCCCGCGCCCGCGCCGAAGAGGCGCTTGCCAAAGGCATTCCCGCCGATACCGATGCCTATCTCAAGATGGAAGCCGCGCTGCGAAAATCCAACCTGCGTTTGGATGCCGTGCGCCGCTACCGCAAATCATCCCAACCTTCGTATTCTTCGGAACAATAACCTCCTGTGGCTCTCTTTTCCAAAGACCTCGGCATAGACCTGGGTACAATGTCCACGCGCATTGCCGACAGCGCGCAAGTGCTGTTGGATGAACCCACCATTGTAGCCATTGAAGTGGACGACCAGAAAATGGTCGCAGCCGGTGTTGAAGCGCGCGATATGTATGGAAAGGTCCCCGAAAATATTGAGGTTGCGCGCCCGTTGAAAAACGGCGTAATTGCCGATTACGAAATTACAGAAACCCTGCTGGCGTATCTTCTTCAACACGTCAGCGGCTCGATGAGAATCTTCCGCCCGCGTGTGATGATTTCCGTCCCCTACGGCGTGACCAGCGTGGAACGCCGCGCGGTGTACGAAGCCGTGCTGGAAGCCGGTTCGCGCGAAGCCATCCTCATTCAGCAACCGCTTGCCGCCGCCATCGGCATTGACCTGCCCATTAACTCGCCATCCGGCAATATGCTCATCTGTTTGGGCGGCGGATGCACCGAAGCGGCGGTGATGGCAATGTATGGCATTGTCGCCGCCGATACGTTGCGACTTGGCGGCATTGACCTTGACGATGCGATTGTTACCTATGTCCGCAGAAAATACGGCGTGGTCATTGGTCAGCCGACTGCCGAGCAATTAAAGTTGCGCATTGGCGCGGCTGTTCCGCAAGATATTGAATCCAGCATGGAAGTGCAAGGGCAGGACCAAGTGACCGGCTTGCCCAAACCGGTCATTTTGACCACCGGCGAAATTGTCGAAGCGCTTCAAGACCCGCTCAAACAAATTGTAGAAACAGGCAGAAAAGTTTTGGAAAAAACCCCGCCCGAACTGGTCTCGGATATTATTGATAGAGGCGTTGCCTTGTGCGGCGGGGGGGCGCTGCTGCGCGGCATTGACAAACTGCTCACCAAATCGCTGGGCATCCCTGCTTATTTGGTGGATAATCCACTGACGTGCGTTGTGCAGGGAACGGTCAAATCCTTTGGCATGTTGAACGTCATCCGCAGGAATTTGCCGCAGGTGTAAAAAATAAAAACGGGCGCTTGCCCGTTTTTTTATTTAACCGCCATCCCCGCGCGTTTGTTGAACTTTGACAACGCCATGCTGTAAGGGAACTTTGCCCTGCCGCGAACTTTTTCAACCCGCTTAAGCCATTCCGCTTCGGCTGCTTCCGCTTCACGAAAGCATTGCATGGAAAAATCCGCGCGTTCTTTTGCGGAGGCGTGTTTTAATTCCAAAGCCCCGCGAATGAATTTTTCCTCCAGCGCGTCGCGGTCTGCGGCATAGGTTTGGATTCTTTCCGCGTAGTTGAGCAGGGTGGCGCGGTGAAGTTTTTCATGCTTCCAAAAAATGGAGGCGGGGTCAAATTTGCCCGTTGGTTCTGCTTGGCGGGGAAGCAAAGGCGCGGCGTTGAGCCAAACCGGCTTGAAGACGCTGGTGCAGGGCGCGGAAGTTCCGGTGACGAAAATCAGCGCGTCGTCTTTTTCAATTTGGGCGACCATCGAAGCCGTGCTTTGGTCGCCGCGAATGGGACCGAAGCCGAAGTGCATACACACATCCATTTCTGTCAAGCTGTCCTGCGGGTTAAAGTTCGGGTCTTTGTGGTGGCGTAAAATCTTTAACATGGTTTGAATGTCCATCCTGCCCGCGTTTTCTTTTAATTGATTTGCCGTTGTTTCGCGGCGCTGCCTGCCTTTTCCAAAGGTGGTAAACAAAAAATCCGACATGTCTTTTGCCATGTCAAAATTTTCTTTTCCTCGCGCGAAGGATGAAAGGTTGTTGGAGGAAAGGTCATATTGCGCGCCAATCGTCAGGCAGTTGGAGATGGAATAGGAATCTTTGATTTGCCGCGCCGCCCATTGCCTGTCTATTGTTTCCAGCGTCCACGCCTCTTCATGGTTGGCGATGATGAAACTGTTGTGATAGTAAACTTTTTTTTGATGCGCGCAGTTGCCGCCTTGACCAAATTCTTCCAGCAGGCTGGTGATGACTTGAATGGCTTCACGCGGGGTAACGGCGCGTTCCAGCGCGGCGCGCAGCAAATCCATGCCGAGAAGCGCGGGCGTTTTGTTTGCAGGGATTTTGGAGAAGACCGCCTCGTTGCCAATGACAAGACCATGTTCGTTGATGCCCATCTCCGCGCCCCACATCCAATATGGTTTGGAAAGAAAAACCGCATGGGTGTGACGCGCCTGCGGAATTTCGATGTATGTGCATTTTAAGCGCGCTCCCGGTTCGTAATCCCTTGCCGGAAAATATTGCATGGATTGTCCTTCATTCGGGTCGCGGTCGGAGTTTTTGCCAAAAATGGCGGCATGTGTGCCGGTGGCAATTTGCGTGGCAATCAGCGTGTCGCACATACAAAAAAATTCCTTGTGGGTTTAATTTGATAGAAAAGTATATCAAAGAAGAATGCCCCGCATGTTGAAGTTTAATTGCAACAGCGGGGCAAGCGCGGTTTGATTTTAGGGCCAGGTATGGGCTGGCGCGGCGGCGTTATCCGCGGCGACTTGGTTTTTGACTTCCGGCGTAACGCATACTTTATCGCCCGGAAAGGCTTCCCTCCAAACATAGCCGCTGATACATTCATACGGGCTGGCAATGCGCGATGCCGCCGCCGCATTATCCGCCTGTGTTTGCGCGCGGACATCCGGCGTAACGCACACCACATCGCCCGGGTATGCTTCGCGCCAGACATAACCCGAAATGCACGAATTTGGTCCGTACGCGCCGCCGGGGTCAACACGGGTTGCGGCTGCCGCGTTATCCGCCTGCGCCTGCGAGCGCGTGGCGGGCGTTACGCAAACCGTATCGCCGGGGAACGCTTCGCGCCATACATACCCTTGCGTGCAGGCGTTTGCGCCATATACGCCAACGATGGTGCGGGAAAGCGCGGCTGCGTTATCTGCATCCGCCTGCGCTTTGGAGGAAGGCGGTACGCAAACTTTGTCGTTTGGCGTAATCAATCGGTGAACATAGTTTCCTTTGCAAGTTCCGCTGGGAGGCAGGGGCGTGGGCGGCGCGGCAATGACCGACACCGAGGCGGGAATGCACGAGGCTGTCACCACAGTTCCACCCACCCAGCCGTAACTGCCAGCCGATGGAAATTCGATATACCACCAAGTCCCCTCCGCGTTTTTTCCTGCGATTTTGGCTGTTTGCCCCTGGTTCAACGCGCCAATCACGGCATACACCGTCCCCGGTCCCGAGAGGACATTGACGGGCGTATTTGCGGTGACCAGCGGGGTGCATGGCGTGGAAGTCGGCGTATCCGTATTTGTTGGAACAGGCGTTTGGCTGGGCGTTTCCGTCTCTTGCGCCGGTATGGTTGCAGGGACTCCCGCGCCGCTATCAACAGTTGGCGTTTCAGATTGCGTGATGGGCGGCTGGGCGGCTGAGCCGGTTGGCAGATTACAGCTCATCACCAATCCCCAAATGGCAAGCATGGAAAGCGCAATTCGTTTTTTATTCATACATCTCTCCTCTATAAAATTCAATTTCTATACACCACATTATGAATTTAAAAGATGTTCAATTCAATCCCCTGAAAGTGGGGAGAAATTTTCTGGTATAATCCCTCTTCGTGACTGGTCCTGCCCTGCGGTGAGGCGCGCGTTTCAAGCGCGCCACG
>DAOTZP010000482.1:0-7563 GCA_034434265.1 Anaerolineales bacterium
TCGCGGTTGATAAGGATGGTGGTGGTGCGCCAAGTTTATCCGCTGTGAGGCTGCTTTTCTTCACCCTCCTGTCCGATATTTTGTCCGAACCTCAGAACGGGGATAATTTTTTCCTTTTCAATCATTGCTTGACTTTTTATATTCACTTCGATATAATGTTAGGTTGCTGTCCAAAGAGACAGCCAAATTTGTTTGTGTCGTTTTCAATTGTTCGCTTAATTCATTCAGGAGAGCAGGATGACATCCTCTTTGTCCCGCAAAAGCTACGCGCGCATCCCGGTCAAATTAGACCTTCCCAACCTTATCGAAGTTCAGCTTGATTCTTTTGAACGCCTGAAACGAGAAGGCTTGGGAGACTTGTTCCATGAGGTTTCCCCGATTGAATCCTACAATAAGGGAATGAAGTTATTCTTCCCCAGTCGCAGCAAAGAATCCCAAGAGTTTGGGCTTAAGTATTGGTTTGGCGAACCAAAACACACCATTGAAGAATGTGTGGAACGTGACCTGACATATGCAAGCCCGCTTTATGTCAAAGTGCTGCTTTCAGGACCGGAAGTGCCAGAACCGGTCACCTCTGATATTTTCCTCGGCGATTTTCCAGAGATGACCGACAAAGGCACCTTTATTATCAATGGAACGGAGCGCGTTGTCGTCTCGCAGTTGATTCGTTCGCCCGGCGTGTATTTTGAAGCCCCGATGGACCGCTCCACCGGACGCCCGCTTGCGATGGCAAAACTCATCCCGGACCGCGGCGCGTGGATGGAATTTGAAACCCGCAAATCCGATTACATCATCCTAAAATTTAACCGCAAACGTACTGTGCCGATTACGGTATTTTTACGCGCGTTAGCCGCAGTCAACGACGGCACCAAAGACTCTCCAATCAAGACCGGTTCCGATGAGGAAATCCTCTCCCTGTTCAAAGATGTGGATAACAACCCTGAACGCATGTTCATCGCTTCCACATTGAAGCAGGAACCCGATTGGGATTCAAAGCAGCACATCGCCGAACAGGCTTTGATTGAGTTCTTTAAAAAGATGAGACCGGGCGACCCCGCCACGCTGGATAATGCCCGCCAATTTTTGGAAGAGCAATTGTTCGACCAGCGCCATTACGACCTTGAGCGTGTCGGGCGTTACAAACTCAATCAAAAACTTGACCTGAACATTCCCATTCCGCATCGCACTGTGACCAAGAGCGATATTTTGCGCTTGCTGCGCCGCATGATTCAAATCAACAACGGCGCTGAACGCCCCGATGATATTGACCACTTGGGGAATCGCCGCGTTAAGACAGTAGGGGAGCTGATTCAAAACAAACTGCGCATCGGCTTGCGCCGCATGGAGCGCGTTATTAAAGAACGCATGTCCATTCGTGACCAAGAGCAGCTTTCCCCCGTCACGCTGGTTAATATCCGCCCGGTTGTTGCCGCGTTGCGCGAGTTCTTTGGCTCTTCGCAATTATCCCAGTTTATGGACCAGACCAACCCGTTGGCTGAGCTTCGCCATAAACGCACCCTTTCCGCGCTGGGACCCGGCGGTCTTCGCCGCGAGCGCGCCGGTTTCGATGTGCGCGACGTTCACCACTCTCATTATGGACGCATCTGCCCGATTGAAACGCCTGAAGGTCCAAACATCGGTTTGATTGGACGCCTTGCCTCTTTTGCCCGCGTGAATGAATATGGCTTTATCGAAACGCCCTACCGCAAGGTGTATAAATCCCTCCCGTGCGATGACGAGCGTCTGGAAGGGCGCACGCTCCGCGAAGATGTGTATGACGCAAAGAGCGGAGAACTGCTTTTCAAATCCGGCACGCAAGTGGATTCCAAGATGCTCAAAAAACTTGCCAAAGCCGGAGGCGAAATCAAAATTGTTCCGTTTGTTTCAGATGAAGTCGTTTACTTGTCCGCGGATGCCGAAGATAAATATACAATTGCGCAGGCAAATTCCCACCTTAACGAAAATAAAGAATTTGCCCGCGAGCGTATTTCGTGCCGCTATCATTCCGGCTTCTTGTTCTCAGCCCCTGAAGCGATTGATTACATGGACGTTGCGCCCCATCAAGTGGTGGGCATCAGCGCCGCGTTAATTCCCTTCCTTGAACACGATGACGCAAACCGCGCCCTCATGGGTTCAAACATGATGGCGCAAGCGGTTCCTCTGGTCCGCCCGGAAATTCCTCTCGTTTCCACCGGCATGGAAGGTCACGCAGCGCTGGATTCCGGTCAGGTGATTGTCGCTGAAGCCGATGGCGAAGTGATATCTGTCACCGGTTCAACCATCACAGTAAAAGAAAAGAAAACCGGAAACCGCGTCTATCAACTGCGAAAATACCAGCGCTCCAACCAAAGCACCTGCATTGACCAGCGCCCCTCTGTGGTAAAAGGACAGCTAATCAAAAAAGGCGATATTATCGCCGACTCCTCCTCCACCGATAACGGTAATTTGGCGCTTGGTCAAAATGTTGTTGTGGCTTTCCTCTCCTGGGAAGGCGGAAATTTTGAAGACGCCATTTTGCTTTCTGAACGGCTGGTTCAGGAAGACCGCTTCACCTCCGTTCATATCGAAAAGTATGAAGTCGAAGCCCGCGACACCAAGCTCGGACCGGAAGAAATCACCCGCGATATTCCCAATGTGGGTGAGGACGCCATTAAGGATTTGGATGAAGAAGGCATCATCCGCATTGGCGCTGAAGTAGGTCCAAATGATATTCTTGTCGGCAAAATCACGCCAAAAGGTGAAAAAGAACTTACCCCTGAAGAAAGATTGCTCCGCGCAATTTTCGGGGAAAAATCCCGCGATGTGAAAGATACATCTTTGCGGATGCCGCATGGCGAACGCGGCAAAGTCGTGGACGTCAAAAAATTCACCCGCGAGGAAAACTCCGACCTCTCCGCAGGCGTGGACATGATGGTGCGCGTCTCTGTGGCGCAGCGCCGCAAAATCACAGCAGGGGATAAGATGGCAGGGCGTCACGGAAACAAAGGCGTGGTTTCCAAAGTCGTCCCCGTTGAAGATATGCCTTTCCTTGAAGACGGCACCCCGGTGGATATTATCTTAAACCCGCTCGGCGTTCCCGGACGTATGAATATTGGGCAAGTCTTGGAAGTTCACCTGGGTTGGGCGGCAAAGCGCATGGGCTTCCGCGCCATTACCCCTGTGTTTGATGGCGCAACCGAAGAGCAAATTGAAGCCGAACTCGCCCGCGCATGGATTATGGACCGCGCGTGGAAAGAATCTGTGGAACGCGCTTGGGAATGGTTAAAAGAACAGGAATACGACCCGGAGTCAATTCAAGATGACGACGAAGTGCGAAGCTTATATCTCGAACACTGGCTCGATAAACGCAAGTATGATGTGTACCAGTTGAACGACCCGCAATATGCCCGCTACGCGGTTGCAAAGGAATGGCTGCGCGAAAAAGGCTACACCAAACCGGAAGAAATTTTGCTGGATAACCGTAACATTGCGGCACACAGCAAAGAATCGGATGAAATGGCTGTCAATGCCTGCCTGCGTCTGTGGATGGAAGTGAACGGCGTAACACGGCGTGTTGCCGAAGACAAAGTATATGAAACCGCGCAGGAACTCTCAAAAGAGACGGGCATTCCGCTTCCCATTCTTGGCAAGCAAGTGCTGCGCGATGGCAAAACCGGCATTGCCTACGACCAGCCGGTGACAGTTGGCGTAATGACAATTCTCAAACTGCATCACCTTGTGGAAGATAAAGTCCATGCGCGCTCCACCGGACCGTACAGCCTGGTGACACAGCAGCCGCTGGGCGGCAAGGCGCAGTTTGGCGGTCAGCGCTTTGGCGAAATGGAAGTATGGGCGCTGGAAGCATACGGCGCGGCGCATACCTTGCAGGAAATGCTCACCGTTAAATCGGATGATGTTCAGGGCCGCGTAAATACTTATGAGTCCATTGTCAAAGGCGAACCGATTGAAGAACCGAGCATCCCCGCTTCGTTCCGCGTGCTGGTAAAAGAATTGCAGTCGCTTGGCTTGGCAGTGGAAGCGGTCAACGAAAGCGGCGATGTGGTCAAGTTTGGCAAGGACGATGAGAAAACGCATCCGCCCAAACACGACACGGGCTTGCTCAGTTTGGGCGAGAATCCAACCAGAAAAAAGTAGCCTTTTCTATTGACGCAATGAAATTGCCATGATAATATTAAACTCCATTGCCGAGTAATGTTTGAGCGGCTTTACCTCCCGCGCAAATTCATGGTAATTGATGTAGGAAGTGAATGAGGCCATCAGGTACGTTTGTGATGGTCTCATTTATTGCGAATATTCAAATGATATTGTGAAACATTTTCTTAATTCGGAGAAGACATGCCGACAGTAAATCAAATGGTCCGCAAGGGCCGCAAAAACAAGCATTCCAAAAGCAAAGCGCCTGCCTTGCAGTTCACCTTGAATAGCTTCAAGCAGCGCCGCGTTCGACAGGATAAAGGCGCCCCGCAAAAACGCGGCGTTTGCACCGTTGTGCGTACCATGACCCCCAAGAAGCCGAATTCCGCGCTTCGCAAAATTGCCCGCGTGCGCTTATCCAATGGAATCGAAGTGACCGCCTACATCCCCGGCGAAGGACACCAGTTGCAGGAGCACTCGGTGGTGCTTGTGCGCGGTGGTCGTGTAAAAGACCTGCCCGGCGTCCGCTATCACATTGTGCGCGGCTCGCTGGATACCACCGGCGTAGCCAACCGCAAGCAGGGACGTTCCAAATACGGCGCAAAACGCCCCAAGTAATTTTTATAGATGGAGTAATGCAACATGCGAAGAGCAAAACCCGAAAAGCGGGAAATCCTTCCCGACCCTCGCTTTAATAGCGTGACTTTGCAGACCATGATTCAGCATGTGCTTAAAAAAGGCAAGAAAAGCACAGCGTTTAAGCTCGTTTACGATGCGTTGAATTTGGTTCAGGAACGCACGCAAAAGAACCCGATGGAAGTCTTTGAGACAGCCATGAAAAACGTCGGACCCGCAATGGAAGTCCGCCCGCGCCGCGTTGGCGGCGCCACCTATCAAGTGCCGATGGAAGTTTCCTCCGACCGCCGCACAACGCTTGCCTTGCGCTGGATTCTTTCCGCCGCCCGCGAACGCTCCGGTAAATCCTTCTCCGATAAACTGGCATCCGAATTGATTGACGCTTCCAATGAAACCGGCTCGGCGATTCGCAAGCGTGATGAAACGCATAAAATGGCGGAAGCGAACCGTGCCTTCTCCCACTATCGTGTTTAATTTTTAGAATGAATTTAAGGAATATTGGTTAAATGGCAGCGCGCAAGTATCCGTTGGAGAAATACCGAAATATAGGCATCATCGCCCACATTGACGCGGGCAAGACGACCACCACTGAAAGAATCATGTTCTACACGGGCATGACTCACCGCATTGGTTCTGTGGACGAAGGCACCACCGTCACAGATTGGATGGTCCAGGAGAGAGAAAGGGGAATAACTATTGTTTCCGCGGCTGTATCCGCTGAATGGAAGGGATATCAAATCAATATCATTGATACTCCAGGTCACATTGACTTTACCGCTGAAGTTCAGCGCTCTTTGCGCGTGTTGGACGGCGGTGTGGTTGTGTTCGATGCAGTTCAAGGCGTGGAACCTCAATCCGAAACCGTGTGGCGTCAAGCTGACCGTTACGGCGTGCCGCGCATTTGCTTTGTGAACAAAATGGACCGCGTTGGCGCTTCCTATGAACGCACCATCGAAACCATTATTGACCGTTTGGGCGCCAACCCCATTCCCATGCAGGTCCCAATCGGCTTTGAAGCGACCTTCAAAGGCATGGTTGACCTTTTGACCATGAAGGCGGTCGTCTGGGAAGACGACCTCGGCAAAGAACCCAAGACGATTGAAATTCCCGCGGAATTAAAACAGCAAGCGGAAGAAGCCCGCGCAAAAATGGTTGAGAAAATCGCCGAATTGGACGATGAACTCACCATGAAATTCCTCGAAGGTCAGGAAATTTCCATTGATGAATTAAAAGCCGCGCTTCGCAAAGGCGTTATTGCCAACAAAGCCACGCCGGTATTTTGCGGCTCTTCCTTAAAAAACAAAGGCGTGCAAGTGATGTTGGATGCGGTGGTGGATTACCTTCCTTCCCCGGCGGATATTCCCTCCGTCAAAGCCACCGAACCCGGCAACCCCGAAAACGAATTTGAACTTCCCGCCCGCGACGACGCGCCGCTTAGCGCGCTGGTCTTCAAAATTGTTACCGACCCCTACGTTGGAAGGCTTGCTTATATTCGCGTCTATTCCGGCGTCTTAACGCAAGGACAAACCGTTCTCAACAGCACCAAAGGCAAAAAAGAACGCATTGGACGTTTGCTTCGTATGCACGCCGACCACCGCGAAGATGTGACGGAAATCCGCGCGGGCGATATTGGCGCAGTGCTCGGCTTCAAAGAAAGTTTCACAGGCGATACGCTTTGTGATAACAAAGCCCTTGTTTTGGAAAGCATTCAATTTCCCGAACCTGTTATCTCAGTTGCCATCGAGCCGAAGAGCTCCAGCGACCAGGAAAAGATGGGCGAGGCGCTTCGCAAACTTGCGGAAGAAGACCCCACCTTCCGCGTTACTTCGGATGAAAACACCGGGCAAACCGTTATTCGCGGCATGGGCGAACTGCATCTCGATATTATCGTGGACCGTTTGCTGCGCGAATTTAAAGTGCAGGCGAATGTCGGCGCCCCGCGTGTTGCTTACCGCGAATCAATCACCAAACCGGTGAAAGAAGTGAACTACAAATACGCCAAGCAATCCGGCGGCAAGGGGCAATATGGTCATGTCGTATTTTCGCTTGAACCCGGCGAGCGCGGCAGCGGCATTGTGTTTGAAAATAAAATCGTCGGCGGAGCAATTCCCAAAGAATATATTGGTCCAATTGAAAAAGGTTTCCGTGAAGCGGCTGAAAGCGGCGTGCTTGCCGGTTACCCGGTTGTGGACTTGAAAATTGTCCTCTTTGACGGCTCCTTCCACGAAGTAGACTCAAGCGAGATGGCGTTCAAACTTGCAGCATCCATTGGCTTTAAGGAAGGCGTTCAAAAAGGCAACCCAATTCTCCTTGAACCGATGATGAAAGTTGAAGTTGTCGTTCCCGAAGAATATCTTGGCGATGTCATGGGGCAAATCAACAGCCGCCGCGGTTTGATTCAAGGCATGGATGTGCGACCCGGTAACGCGCAAGCCATTCGCGCAATGGTTCCCTTGGCGGAAATGTTCGGGTATGCAACCCAGCTTCGCTCTGCAACGCAGGGACGCGGCGTGTTCAGCATGGAATTTGACCACTACGCGCCCGTCGCGCAGTCAGTGGCGGAAGAAATCTTAAAAGCATAATAATTGTTCTTTGTATCTAAGGAGTTTATAAAATGGCGAAGGAAAAATTTGACCGCAGCAAACCGCACTTAAACGTGGGGACGATGGGGCACATTGACCATGGAAAGACGACCCTGACGGCAGCCATCACGAAAGTGGCGGGGCTGATGGGTCAGGCGGAATTCAAAGCGTATGACCAGATTGACAACGCGCCGGAAGAGAAGGCGCGCGG
>DAOTZP010000483.1:0-4577 GCA_034434265.1 Anaerolineales bacterium
CCGCCGAGTCGCAGAGGGTGCAGAGTTTTTAATGAATTTCTCCGTGTCCTCCGCGCCTCTGTGGTAAAAAAATAAGAAGGGTAGCAACTTGGGTTAATTAACATATATTAAGAATTGAAGGAACAACCATGATTGAAACCAACGACCTGAGCAAACAATTTCATGATTTTATGGCAGTGGACGGGGTGAATATTTCCGTAAAAGAGGGCGAAATTTTGGCGATTTTAGGGCAAAACGGCGCGGGTAAAACAACAACCGTGCGAATGCTCACCGCGCTGCTTTCCCCCACGAGGGGCTGGGCGCGCGTGGCAGGCTATGACGTGGTTAAAAACGGGCATGATGTCCGCGCTTCGGTGGGCGTGCTTACCGAACAACATGGTCTATACATGCGCATGACCGCCTTGGAATATCTCGACTTTTTTGGACAAGTGTATAACCTTGACCCCGCTTTGCGAAAATCGCGCAGCGACCATTTGCTGGAATATTTTGGATTGCGCGAAGCCGCAAAACGGCGCATTGGCGAATATTCCAAAGGAATGCGCCAAAAACTTGCGCTCGCCCGCGCCATGATGCACGACCCGGGCGTGCTGCTGCTGGACGAGCCGACTTCCGCGATGGACCCTGAATCCGCGCGGCTGGTGCGCGATGAGATTGCCCGTCTTAAATCCTCCCGCCGCACAATTGTGATTTGCTCGCACAACCTCACCGAAGTGGAAGCGCTGGCGGATAAGATTGCAATTATCTATCGCGGAAAAATCCTCATTCAAGGCACGCTGGATGAGTTGAAAAATCAGGTGCTTGGCGCGCCGGAGTATGAGATTAAATTTTCCCGGCCGCATCAAATTGCGAACTTGACTCTGCCTGACGGAGTGGATTTGCTCGCGCGGTCCGAATCCAGTTTGCGGATGCGCGTGCAAAACCCGCCGCTGGAGAATCCGCAAATTTTGAAGAGTCTTTCCGCGTATTCCGATACGATTATGGCATTTCAAGAACAGCCGCGCTCGTTGGAGCAGGTTTATTTGAAAGTGATGGCTGATGCAAAAGGGAGTGAAAATGTTCACTAAATTCAAACCTGTTTTTTTGGTGGCGCGCCGCGAACTGCGCGACCAACTGCGCGATTGGCGCGTGCTGCTTCCCATGTTGATTTTGGTTTTTTGCTTTCCCGTTTTGATGAATGAGTTTGCAAAAGAAACCGTGCGCTTTTTGAATCAATACAACGCCAATTTGATTTTGGAACGGCTTGTGCCGTTTTCCGTTATGATTATCGGCTTCTTTCCCATCACCGTTTCGCTGGTGGTTGCGCTGGAATCGTTTGTCGGCGAAAAGGAACGCGGCACCATTGAGCCGATGCTGTGCGCCCCGTTGGATGACTGGCAGATGTATTCGGGCAAATTGCTGGTTGGCGTTATTACGCCGCTGGCCGCCAGTTTTCTTTCCATTGCGTTTTATCTTATATTGATTACGCGGCAGGAAAAACTCCCCATTCCCCCGCTGCACATTATGACGCAGTTGATTTTGCTCACCAGCGCGCACGCCTTTCTCATGGTAAGCGCCGCCATTGTTATTTCCGTTCAATCCACTTCCGTAAAAGCCGCAAACCTGCTCGCTTCGTTCATTGTCATTCCGGTTGCCATTCTGATGCAGGGTGAAGCGGTGATGCTGTTTTGGGGCAATGACCAGGTGCTTTGGCTTGCGGTGGCGGGCGTGACCATCATTGCGCTGCTCTTGATTCGCATGGGCATCGCGCATTTTGAGCGCGAATACTTGCTGGGACGCGAGATTGACGTCATCAACTTAAGATGGATTTGGAAGACATTCTGGCAAAACTTTTTATCGGGCGCAAGGTCGCTGCCGCAATGGTATCGCATGGCGGTTTTTTCTTCCTTGCGGCGAATGATGCCCGCCGTGTTTGCTTTGGTCCTGGTTGCGTGCGTCAGCGTGTGGCTGGGCTACGACTGGGTGATGGATAATATGCCAACCGTGATTGCAAAAGCCTCGCCCGAAGACCTTTCCAAACTTGAAAAAGGCATCCGCAATCTTCCGGACCTTGCCAGCCTGCGCGACCATATCAGCGCGCCGTTTTTGTTCCTTAACAACACAAGGGCGGTGGTGCTTATTTTTCTTGCGGGCTTGGTCTCGTTTAGCGTGCTTGGCGTGTTGATTTACATGCTCAACGTCAGTTTGCTTGGCGGCGTCTTTGCCGTATTGGGATTGCTGGGACTTTCCCCCGCGCCGGTTTTTGCGGCGGGCGTTTTGCCGCACGGCATTTTTGAGCTCCCCGCTTTGTTGTTTGGCGCGGCTGCCATGTTGTACTTTGGCGTTTCCATCGTCACCCCGCAAACGGGCAAATCGCTTGGGCAGGTGATTTTGGAACGCATGGCGGATTGGACAAAAATTTTTATTGGTTTGGTTGTTCCCATGCTGCTGCTGGCGGCGTTGATTGAAACCTACATCAGCCCCGCGCTTTTGTTGAATGTTTTATCAAAATAATTACGAGAGAGTATGCCGTGTCAAAAGTGATTATTCTTGGCGCGTCGAATGCCATCCCTACAAAAGAGAGCGAAAACACGCACCTTGTTGTTGTCGGCAAGGAACGTATGCTGCTGGTGGATTCCGTCAGCAACCCCATCTTGCGCCTGGAACAGGCAGGGTTGGATTTTAACAACCTGACTGATATTGTCATTACACATTTTCACCCCGACCATGTTTCCGGGCTTCCGCTTTTGTTGATGGATATGTGGCTGATGGGACGCCAGCGCCCGCTTAATATTTACGGCTTGCACTACACCCTCGACCGTGTGGAAGGCATGATGGCATTGTACAACTGGTCAGACTGGCCCAACTTTTTCCCGGTGGTATTTTACCGCCTGCCATCCAATGAAATGACGCCCGTGCTGAATTGTTCGGATTTTTCGGTATTTGCCTCCCCCGTCCATCACATGATTCCCAACATCGGCTTGCGGATTGAATTCAAAGACTCGCATAAAGTCATGGCATATTCATGCGATACGCGCCCATGCGACGAAGTGGTGCGGCTGGCAGGCGGCGCGGACGTGCTGCTGCACGAAGCCACCGGCGAAGAGGTTGGTCATTCCTCCGCAAGGCAGGCGGGGCAGGTTGCCGCCAAAGCCGAAGTGGAACGCTTGTATTTGATTCATTACGCCACCGGAAAATACGCAAAAGACGACCTGGTTGCCGAAGCAAAAACATCTTTTTCCGGCAGTGTTGCGCTGGCAAAAGATTTCATGGTGCTGGATTTTTAATCACCATCCCGAAATATACGGCTCCCATTCCGCGTTTTCGCTGAGATGCCTGCCAAAGATGTACGCCGCGTTTGCAGGCGGCTCTTTGGGAATACGCAGCAGCCGCATGTGCGCCTCTTCCACCCTGCGCCCCCCTTTGCGATGATTGCAGGAAGAACACGCCGCCACCAAATTCGTCCACGTTTGCTTGCCGCCCAAATGACGCGGAATGACATGGTCCACAGTCAAGGTGACATCGTGCCTGCCGCAATACTGGCAGGTATAATTGTCACGCCGAAAAATTTCACGGCGCGTCAACTTGACGTGCGGACGTGGTTTGTGAACTTGCGTTTCCAAACGAATGACCGAAGGGCGTGGCAGCATTTGTGAAACCGTGCGAATGTACCCGCGTCCATTAACAATCAAGTTTGCTTTTCCCGCAAGAATCAAGCCGATTGCCCGCCGTGTCGAACACACATGAATAGGCTCAAAATTTGCGTTTAGCACAAGAACGGCTTCTTGCATGTTTCCTCGGCAATCTGCGTGATTATACTTCCAGTTTTTGATATTTGTGACATTGCAGGAGCATACGAAATGAACATTCTTATTGCCGGTGGTACAGGCTTTCTTGGCAGGGCGCTTGTTCAATCTTTCCTTGCCGATGGTCATCGGGTTTTTATTTTGACGCGCGGCGCGGAAAATATCCCCGGCGCGGAAATGATTCAATGGGACGCGCGCGCTGCACACGGCTGGGGGCGCCGCATCAGCGAAATGGACGCGGTGATTCAGCTCAGCGGCAAAACCCTTTCCACCTTTCCGTGGACATCGGCGGTGAAAAAATCGTTTTTCGATTCACGAATACGCTCCGGTCACGCGCTTGTCGAAGCCATCGAATCCGCGGCGCGCCGCCCCAAAGTTTTTATTCAATCAAGCGGCATTAATTATTACGGCACAAGCGGCGAAGTTGCGGATGAAGACACTCCGCCCGGCGATGACTTTCTTGCGCGCCTTGCGGCGGAATGGGAGGATTCAACCCGCCGCGTAGAAGAGCTGGGCGCGCGCCGGGTCATTCTTCGCATCTCGCCTGTGCTTGCTTCCAACGGCGGCTTGCTGCCCCTCATGGCTTTGCCCGTCCGCCTGTTTCTTGGCGGACCGATGGGCCGCGGCGATTTTGCCGCCCCATGGATTCATCTGGCGGATTGGGTCGGCGCGGTCAAGTTTTTGCTTGCGGATGAAAACGCGCGCGGCGCATACAATCTGATTGCGCCCGTTCCCACATCCAACGCCGATTTTAATCGCGCGCTCGCGGCTGCGCTGCGACGTCCATACTGGCTG
>DAOTZP010000484.1:0-7886 GCA_034434265.1 Anaerolineales bacterium
TGACCGCCGGATACTTTCTTCACCGCCCCTTCCATTACCTCCAGCGTGCGCGCCCAAATTTCCAACGGGTCATGTTCCACCCAGCCGGGCTTGGGATATATCTGCGTATGTTCTTTTTGGTCCACAGCAACCACATTCCCGCCGTGGTCAAAGATGATAAAACGCGTGCTGGTTGTTCCCTGGTCAATTGCGGCTGCATATTTTTTCATCATTCACCTCTTGGCTTAATTGTAAAACAAAAAGAGAAAAGACAGGGGGCGCATTATCCTACGCTGGATACTCTTCGCGCACAATTTTGATAAATTCTTTTACAAGAAAAGAAGGCTTCCTTTCAGCATGAGTGGCAGCCGCAATTTTTCTTTGCGGCGATGCGTCGCTCAATGCCCGATACACAACCTTTTTGGATTTATCGCTTAAAGCCAGCGCTTTGGGAACCAAAGACAATCCCAGTCCCTGCGCCACGCAATTTTGCACAGTGGAAAGTTGGGACGTGTTGCAAACAACCTTTAATTCCAGCCGCTGCTGGTAGCAAAATGATTGCACCTGCTCGCCAAAACAGTGCATTTCACTCAAAGCAATAAAGGGAAAAGCATCCAATTCTTTTACGCGGATGGTTGCGCGGGAAATCCAATCCTTCTTTTTTGCGGAAGCAACCAAAAATGGTTCGGTCAACAGTTCTTCAACGCGAATCAAGCGGTTGTGGATGGGCGCGCTGGTGATGCCCACATCCAATTTTCCATCCACCAAATCACGGACGAGGGACTCGGTCAAATCTTCGTGAACAAGCAGCCGCACATTGGGAAATTCGCGGCTGAAACGCTTGACCACGCGCGGCAGCACAAAAGGCGCAATGGTCGGAATAAAGCCAACCGTCAACATCCCGCTGGAAGAACCCGCCTGACGACTGGTCGCATGTTTGATGTCATGCACTTCCGCGAGGATGCTGATTGCGCGGGGAAGCAGGCTGCGCCCGGCGTCCGTCAAAACCACGCGGCGGCGCAGACGGTCAAACAGCGGAGCGCCGATCTCCTGTTCCAATTTTTGAATTTGCTGGCTGAGCGAAGGCTGAGCCACGTTACAGCGTTCGGCGGCGCGGCTGAAATTGCCTGTTTCGGCAACGGCGACAAAATACGTCAGTTGATGAATTTCCATGTCTGCTCTTTTTTCTCAATTCCGTATGTATAGGTTTTAACTATGAAGAATATAGACAACTTATATTTTACATCTATACTTAAAACCCGTACAATGAAAGTATTGAAAAAACACCCAAAAAAGGAGTTAGCCATGAGTGACGAAAACAAATGCCCTGTTCCCCACGCCGGTATGACATCCGCCAGACGTGGAACCTCCAACAAAGATTGGTGGCCCAATCAACTTAACCTGAATATTTTGCATCAGCACGCGCCCGCATCCAACCCGCTGGGACCAAAATTCAATTACGCCAAAGAATTCAAAAAATTAAATCTGGCGGCGGTTAAAAAAGACCTCGCCAAATTAATGACCGACTCGCAGGAGTGGTGGCCCGCCGATTGGGGTCATTACGGCGGGTTGATGATTCGCATGGCTTGGCACAGCGCCGGAACGTACCGCATCGGAGACGGACGCGGCGGCGGCGGAACAGGCAACCAGCGTTTTGCGCCGGTTAACAGCTGGCCCGACAACGGAAACCTGGATAAAGCGCGCCGCCTGCTTTGGCCCATCAAAAAGAAATACGGAAACAAAATCTCATGGGCGGATTTGATGATTCTCGCGGGCAATGTCGCGCTTGAATCAATGGGATTCAAAACCTTTGGCTTCGGCGGCGGGCGCGTTGATATTTGGCAGCCCGAAGAAGATATTTACTGGGGCAGCGAAACCGAATGGCTCGGCGATAAACGCTATAGCGGCGAGCGCAATTTGGAAAACCCGCTGGCAGCAGTGCAAATGGGCTTGATTTACGTCAACCCCGAAGGACCAAACGGAAACCCCGACCCCGTTGCTTCGGGGCGCGATGTGCGCGAAACCTTTGCCCGCATGGGAATGAACGATGAAGAAACCGTCGCGCTCGTCGCGGGCGGACATACCTTCGGCAAAGCGCACGGCGCGGGCGACCCCAAACTCGTCGGGCGCGAGCCGGAAGCCGCCCCGCTTGAAGAAATGGGCTTGGGATGGAAGAACAAATTTGGCACTGGCAAAGGCGCTCACACCACCACCAGCGGAATCGAAGGCGCCTGGAAACCCAACCCCACGCAATGGGATATGGGCTACTTCGACATGCTCTTTGGCTACGAATGGGAACTGACCAAAAGCCCCGCCGGGGCATATCAGTGGGTGGCAAAAAACGTCAAGCCCGAACACATGATTCCCGACGCGCATGACCCGTCCAAAAAACATGCGCCGATGATGACCACCGCCGATTTATCCCTGCGCTTCGACCCAATCTATGAACCCATTGCGCGCCGTTTCCACCAAAACCCCGAAGCGTTTGCTGATGCGTTTGCCCGCGCATGGTTTAAGTTAACCCACCGCGATATGGGACCAAAATCCCGCTACCTCGGACCGGAAGTGCCAGCCGAAGACTTAATCTGGCAGGACCCGCTTCCCGCCCGCAATTATGCGCTGGTCGGCAAAAAAGATATTGCCAGCCTGAAAAAGAAAATCCTCGATTCCGGCTTATCCATTTCAGAGCTCGTTTACACGGCATGGTCTTCCGCTTCCACTTTTCGCGGGTCGGATAAACGCGGCGGCGCGAACGGCGCAAGAATCCGCCTTGCCCCGCAAAAAAACTGGGAAGTGAATCAGCCCGCGCAACTGGCGAAAGTCCTCGCCAAACTGGAAAAAATTCAAAAGGAATTCAACAAGTCGCAAAAGAGCAAAAAAATCTCAATGGCGGATATGATTGTTCTCGGCGGCTGCGCGGCAGTGGAAGCCGCCGCAAAAGCGGCGGGACACAAAAAAGTGGAAGTTCCCTTCACGCCCGGGCGCGTGGACGCGCTGCAAGAGCAAACCGATGTTCAATCGTTTGCCGTGCTTGAACCCGAAGCCGATGGTTTCCGCAATTATCAAAAAGAAACTTTCAGCATCACCGCCGAAGAAATGCTGGTGGACAAAGCCCAACTGCTCACCCTCAGCGCGCCCGAAATGACCGTGCTGGTCGGCGGCTTGCGCGTACTTGGCGCAAACTATGGCGGCGCGCAGCATGGCGTATTCACCAAAGAAACCGGCAAACTCACCAACGACTTTTTCGTCAACCTCACCGATATGGGCGTGGAATGGCATCCCACCGATGAAAGCGCGCAACTCTTCAAAGCCCACGACCGCAAAACCGGCGAAATAAAATGGACAGGCACGCGCGTGGATTTGGTGTTCGGCTCCAACTCGCAACTCCGCGCCATTGCGGAAGTGTACGCGCAGGACGACAACAAGGCAAAATTCGTGCGCGATTTCATCGCCGCATGGAACAAGGTAATGAACCTCGACCGCTTCGACCTTGCGTAACCATTCATCAAAAAACTCCTTTGCTGCTTGGCAAAGGAGTTTTTTGATGAAGTTCTTGCATAGCGTTAACTTGTCATTTCGAGCGAAGCGAGAAATCTTTTTTTTATCAGCCGCCGCGCTCCTTTGAAATGACAGAGCAAGAAGGCTGTTGCAAAAGTTTATCTTTCCCAATTCCGCGCGCCTGCAAGGAATGATTTCCCGTTCATGGATTTTTTGCCCGCCGGTTGAACTTCTTCCAAAATGAGAATTCCCCCCCCGCAGACCACCGCAGGCTTTCCTTCGGTAATAATTCGCTCGCCTGGCTGACCCTTGCCATCCTCCCCAGCAGAAGCCGTCCACACCTTAAGCAGGTTTTCATTCCACAGCATCCACGCCCCGGGCCAGGGGCTCATCGCCCGCACGCGGCGCTCCAACTCGATGGCAGGTTTTGTAAAGTCAAGCCTGCCGTCTTCTTTCTTTAACATTGGCGCATAAGTCGCCAGTGTTTCATCCTGCTTTTGCGGTGTGATGTTTCCATTGACATAATCGGGAATGGTTTGAAGCAGCAACTCCGCGCCAAGATGCGACAGCCTTTCAAACAACGCGCCAGCCGTATCTTTGGGCGAAATTTTCACGGCTTTCTTTGCGAGCATATCGCCTGTATCCAACCCGGCGTCCATTTTCATAATCGTTACGCCGGTTTCTTCATCCCCGGCGAGGATGGCGGCGTTGATGGGCGCGGCGCCACGCCAGCGCGGCAGCAGCGAAGCATGGACGTTGAGACATCCATAACGCGGGAGATTCAACACCTCCGGCTTAAGAATTTGCCCGAAAGCGGCAACCACAATCAAATCGGGATTCCATTCGCGGAGTTGTTCCATTGCTTCCGGCTGTTTCAGCTTTTCAGGCTGGATGACGGGCAGATTCAATTCGAGGGCGAGAGTCTTGACGGGTGGCGCTTTTAGTTCGCGCCCGCGTCCCGCCGCGCGGTCGGGCTGAGTCACCACGCCCGTCACTTGATATTCCCTCACAAGCGCGGAAAGAGTCGGCAAAGCAAAACCGGGCGAACCCATAAAAACAATCTTCAACGTCATGGATAAATTTTAACACAGTACCATTGGGTCAAATGCTTTGTTGCGGATTGATGCGAATGGTTGTAAAATACCAAAAGTTCAAACCAATTCATTCGGAGGAATAAATCATGTCTCAAGAACAATTTTCAACCGGCGTCAGTGATGACGACAAACTGTGGGCGATGCTTTGCTATCTTTTGCCTCTGCTTGCGATTGTTGCGCTTTTCATGGAAGACAAGAAAAACCGGCCCTACATCAAATTTAATGCGGTGCAATCCATTGTAGCTGCAGTTGCGGTTTCAATTATTACATCGGTCACTTTTGGCTGCGGCGGTGTTCTTGGATTTGCATTTTTCTATTGGGCATACCTTGCCTATCAAGGTCAAAATGTAAACATCCCCTTCATTTCGGACTTCATCAAAAATCAAGGTTGGGCGTAATTTATCAAAAAAAGACTCGCCAGCGCGGGTCTTTTCTCTTTATTTTATTGGGAGACTGTTTCTTAAGTTCTAAAAAAGAGCCGGGTGATAGCGGAAAAAATTTACTTAACCCAAGTTGCTACCCTTGCTTAATTTTTACCGCAGAGGCGCGGAAGACACGGAGAAATTCATTAAAAACTCTGCGCCCTCTACACATCGGCGGTTCAAAACAGGCAAAATCCTTCTTCTCTTTTGAAGGCGGCAACTTGCGTTACTTAAGAAACGTTCTCTGAAAGGAAATTTCATGAACGAGCAACCCTCTCAAGTTCCCCCTGCGCCCTTAACGCCGGAAGAAGAGCGCCAGTGGGCAATGATTGCCCATTTGGGCGTTTTATTAAATTTGGTGTCGGGATTTTTAGGACCCGTTGTGCCATTGGTCGTTTATATGATGTATAAGGAACGCTCCCGTTATGTGGCGTATCAATCATTGCAGGCGTTGATTTTTCAACTGGTTTGGTGGGTCGGCGGCGGAATTATTGCGGGCGTGGCGTGGGCAATCACCGGCGCATTAAGCGCGGTTTTAATCGGGCTGTTATGTATTCCCGTTGCCTGCGTATTCAGCGCCATGCCGCTGGTCGCATTGGGGTACGGGGTATATGGCGGCATTCAAACCAGTCAGGGGCGGGACTTCAAATATTGGCTGGTGGGCGATTGGGTTCGCAGCACGCTGACCGGATAATAAAGCATGAAAAGCAAGAGACTGTCACACCGCCGTGACAGTCTCTTTTGTTTTACGGTATCGCTCCCGCAAGGTCGCTGCCAATTCTGATTTCAATATCCACTGTGGAAGCGGGGTCAGGGATAAAGCGAATCTGGCTGGAAGAAATGCCAAACACGCTTTGCATATATCGCAGCGTATAAAGTTTGGGTCCATACACAATGATTTGCGTCGTGGAGTACACCTCCGGGGCGGCGCCGACTTCCACCACGTTCATGCCTTGCGCTTGAAAGAATGCTCCGGCGCGCTGGTCAAGCCCGGGTGTAAAAGTTCCATCCGCGATGCGCACGCGCGCTTCTTCCGAAGACATGACGCGAATCAACGCCTGAATGTCATCTTTATTGGCGGGGGCAGCCATCGGGCTAAGCGCGCCGCCAGTGGTGAAGATTTCATCACGCAGCACGCGAATTTTATCGGCAAGCGGTTTCATCACGCTGGCATCCTGCCCGCCAAGCGTGGTCACATCAAAGGTGACCATGCTTTTATCAATCACGCCCATTTTCACCCCTTCAAGACTAATATCCTTGCCAAGCACAGCCAGACGCAGGGCGTCTTCAAACGGCATGTTGGTATGAATACCGGATTGGAACTGCGCGTACAACGCGGGCGCGTTTTGAATTAATTTGGGAAAAACTTCCGGGCTGAAAACTTTTTTACGAATGGCAAAAATCACCCATTGCTGGCGTTGGGCGCGGTCAATATCGCCGCCCTCGCTTTTGCGTGTGCGGGCATAGGCAAGCGCGCGCGCACCGTTCATGTGACGATAGCCGCAGCATTTGACCTTGAACTTATCTTGTCCGCCACCGACCAAATCCAGCGTGAGCGTTTCCTGCACCCAGACATCTATGCCGCCGATGTAATCAATAAATTCAATAAACGTGTTAAAGTCCACTTGCGCGTAATAGTGAATTGGCACGCCCAAAAACTGTTCCACTGTTTTCATGGCAAGCCCCGCCCCGCCGCCGGGCAGTTTGGCGCCTTCCCCATTCGGGTACGCCATGTTGATTCTTCCATACCCAAAACCGGGGATGTTCACCCACATATCGCGCGGAATGGATAACATGCCAAAGTGTTTGGTGATTGGGTCAATGGTGAACACAATCATCGTATCAGTGCGCGGCGGACCTTCATTTGCCTGCCAGTCACGATAATCCAACCCGAAGAAGAGGATGTTAATGCGGCTTGCGCCGTCCCATGCGGGGGGAAGTTGTAATTCCGGCGCGGAAACGGAAGGCGCAGGCGTGGAGACTGTGCCTTCCGGATTTTCAATTTGCGGGTTAAATGCCGGGTCGGCTGCGCTCAAACCGCCGGGACAGCTCGGCAGGGGAATTCCGGGCAAGTCGGCAATGGCGAAGCAATCGGTCAAGTTGCGTGTCAGCGTAAAGCCGCCAACGGCAAGCGCCAGCGTAAATGCCCAAAAAATCACACTCTTAACGGGTATTTGCTTTAACTTTATATTTTTCAGGTTAATCTTTTTCAAAAATTCAAATTTGTTCATTCATACCTCAGGGCTTCATGTATACCATATCCAGCCCAAGTTTTTCCAAGGCAAGTTGCGCCCAATATTGCAAGAGCGCGGAATCTTCCTCCAAAGATTTCATTAAATCAGGAATGGCGCGGTGGTCGCGGATTTCGCCCAGCGCGCGCGCGGCAAAAATACGGGCATTGAGCGGTGTTTGCCCGTCTGCGTTTTTTAAGACATTTATCAACTCCGGCGCGGCGGGCTTGCCGATGTTGATTAACGCGGTCATTGCCAAGCCTGCCGTGATGGAATCGGAATCGGACAGCGCGTTAATCAAAACTGGAATGGCGGATTCATCCGCATGGGCGCATAAGGCAAGCGCAGCCGCGGCGCGCACTTCGGGCGCGTCATCTGCCAGCGGGGGGAAAAAGCAGCCAGCAGGAACAGATGGCAGGGCGGCAAGCGCGCGTACAGCCCACCAACGGGAATCCACATCCGGAACGCGGGTCAACTCGACGAGGGGTGAAATCGCGTCCGCGCCTGTTTCCGTAATGGATGCAACCGCACGTTCGGCGCGTTCATCATCTCCGCTGGTTAAGTCATCCAGCAAATTTTGCATGGGTTATTTTGCGGGCGGCGGAACAGGCAGCGACTCTTGCGGGGTGTTTATCCACTTGTCGCCTTCGTCAATCAACATG
>DAOTZP010000485.1:0-5640 GCA_034434265.1 Anaerolineales bacterium
CGGGAAAAGACCGAATTTTTCAAGGGCAAGCATCCGCCGAGTCCCAGCCAGAGCGTGTTCGGCTACTTTCGCTGGATGATGAAAACGGGCGTGGAGTTTAACTCCACCAACCCGAAGCTGGTCAAAGCCATTGGGCGCGTGCTGCTCACCGAAGGCATGTACTACGGGCAAATGTTCGCCGACATCCGCAAAAAGACGATGGACGCGCTCAAAACCCTCATCCACAATGCGAAGGAAAACGGCGAGATAGATAAAAACGTGGATGAAGACGTGGCAGCGCATGTCATGGATACATGGAGCAACGTCATCTCCAACTCGCTGTTGAATGAAGGAATGCAAAAGAAGGATTTTGTCAAATGGGTGCGCTCAACGAAAGTGCAAAAATACGTGGACGATATGCTCTCCATTATGGAACATGGGTTAAGGAATGTAAAGCCTTCCCTCAATGATAAAGCGGAAAGAAAGGATTGAACATGCAACTTTATCTCAAACTCGCATGGCGGAATGTCTGGCGGCAGCGCCGCAAAACATTTCTGATTGCCGTCGGCATGGGCGTCACCATGGCTTTGCTGGTGTTGTTTGACGGCTTGCTTGCCGGTTTTCAAGACGCCATTTACGGCAACGCCATTCAACTGCTGGGCGGCAACGTGCAGGTGCACGCGGCTGGATACAATGAAAAAATCGGGCGCAGACCGCTGCTTCCCATTCAAGACCCGGAAGCGATTGTCCGCGCGGCGGAAGCGCAGCCGGGCGTGGTGGCGGCTCCCAAACGAATCGTCACGGGCGGAATGCTCACCAACCGCGAAGGCGCGTTCTCCGTCTCCGTCATTGGCGTGGAAGTGGAAAAAGAATCGCGCGTTACGCCAGTTGCGGCGAATATTTCCAAAGGGCGGTATCTGCTGCCCGAAGACGGCGACCTGATGGTGATTGGTCAAGGCTTGGCAACCGCCATGAATATTGACGTGGGCGACCGCGTGACTTTGGTGGGCAACTCAAAAAACGAACAAAACCGCCAGCGCACCATGACCGTCATCGGAATTTACGATGTGGGCGTGCCAAGCGTTGAAAAGGAAACCGTTTACATCTCGCTTGCCGAAGCGCAGCATTTATACGGGCTGAACGGACAGGTGACGGAGATTGTCGTCTCGCTCAAACAAATTGGCGGCGAGCAAAAAGTAATGGACGCCATCAATCAAGCCGCGCCCGGCTACGAAGTGCAAAGCTGGGAAACGAGCATTCCCGAACTGAAAGAAACGATGGAAATGAAAATGTCGGTGATGAACATGTTTGGCGTGGTCATGCTTGCCATTGCCGCCATTGGCATTCTCAACCTGTTGATGATGGCGGTCTTTGAACGCACGCGCGAAATCGGCGTCATCGGCGCGCTGGGACTCAAACCGCGCGAAATTACGCTCATCTTCCTGCTGGAAGGAATCTTAATCGGCGTGATGGGCGCGGTCTTTGGCGCGGCGCTCGGCGCTGCAATCAACTTGACTCTCGGCTATTACGGGCTGGATTACAGCGCGTTTGCCAACCTGACCGAATACACGGCGCTCATCAGCGGACGCATTTACCCGCAAACCGTGCCAATGAAAGTCATCACCCATGCAATCACGGTTGCCATTATTGCCACACTCGCTTCCATTTACCCGGCGCGCGAAGCCGCCCGCCGCGAACCCGCCGAGGCGCTGCATTATGTGTAATGACAGGTTTTGCATGGGCGCAGGAACGCCTTGCGCCCATAAAACCGAAATGGAGAAGGAAGAATGAATTACTTAAAAATGGCTTATCGCAATTTGGGCAGACACCGCCGCCGCACGGCATTTTCCGCGCTGGCGCTTGCCATTGGCGTTATGCTGCTCATGTTCATCAGCGCGTTTATGATTGGCGAAGTACGCAGTTCCATGGAGACAACGCTCAAACTCAACAGCGGACACTTGCAAGTCCGCAACGCGGACTATGACCCCGATAAACTCAGCGTGGCTTGGGAGTATCTCATTGAAAACCCAAACGCCATTGCGGAACAGATTCAAAGCATCCCGCAGGTAAAGGCTGCCACGCCGCGCCTGATTGCCAGCGGCATTGTCGCCGCGGGCGAAGAATCCGCGGGGGTGCAAATCATCGGCGTGGATACGAATTCGATTGCCAACGAGCCGTATCAACATCTGGTGGCGGGAAGATTCCTCACCAATGACGACCGCGAAGGCATTTTGATTGGAAAGCCTCTCGCGGAAGGATTCGGTCTGCAAGTGGGCAGCCAAATTGCCGTGCTGGTCAACACCTCCGACGGCAACGTGGACGAACAGGTATTCACCGTACGCGGCATTTTCACCACCGGCGCCACCGCGTGGGATAAAAGCGTAGCGCTGCTTCCCATTCAAAAATTGCAGGCGTTCTCCAACGCGCCCGACCGCGCCAGCATCATTTTCATCCTGCTGCATGACCGCGAACAGGCGGAACAGGTTGCCGCCGCCATACAAGGCAGCTATCAAGTAAAAACATGGCAGGAACTAAACGAACTGCTTGTATTGTTAAATGAGTTTTCCAATGCGTACATTTGGATTCTCAGTTTGATTGTGCTGGGCATTACGGCAACCGTTATCGTCAATACGCTTTTGATGTCGGTCTTTGAGCGCACGCGCGAGATTGGCATCCTTTCCGCAATTGGCATGAAAGGCAGGCAAATCATTGCGCTGTTCCTTGCCGAAGCCGCCCTGCTGGCAGCCATGGGCGTAAGCGTCGGCTCGCTGGCGGGCTGGGCGCTTTCCGCTTACTTTGCAAAGGTTGGCATTTACTTTGGCGACCTCGGCATGAGCGCGGACATGCTGCTTGAAGACCGCATCTACACCTACCTGACATTCGATGCCGCGCTTCAACTCATCATCATTTCGTTTGTGATTACATTACTCGCTTCCCTATACCCGGCGCGGCTTGCCGCCCGCATGGAGCCTGTGGAAGCTTTGCACAAGGCACAATAAGGAGAATAAAAAATGGAAGTCGTAACATTAACCGATGTCACCCGCGTTTATAAAGTTGGCGAAGTGGAAACCCGCGCCCTCAAAGGCGTTTCGCTGAAAATCAACAGCGGAGAATTTACCGCGCTCGTCGGACCTTCCGGCTCCGGCAAAACCACCCTCCTGCAACTCATCGGCTGTTTGGACCAGCCCAGCTCGGGCAAGGTCATCATCAACGGCAGGGAAACCACCGGCTTAAACCGCAACCAGCGCGCCGACTTGCGTAAATCCACCATTGGGTTTGTCTTTCAATTCTTCGCGCTCATTCCCACACTCACCGCGTATGAAAATGTGGAAATGCCCCTGCTGCTCAACGGCATGGCAGCCGCTGAAAGAAAAAACCGGGTGAGTGAAATGCTCGCCGCGGTAGGACTTTCAGACCGGGCGAATCACCGCCCCGACCAGCTCAGCGGCGGGCAGCAACAGCGCGTCGCCGTCGCCCGCGCGCTTGCCACCAGCCCCAAGATGATTCTCGCCGACGAGCCAACCGCCAACCTCGACACCGAAAACGGCGAGCAGGTGATGGAAATTATGAAAAAACTCAATAAAGAAACCGGCACCACCTTCATCTTTGCCACGCACGACCCCCGGGTCATCAAATATGCCGCGCGGATTGTCACATTGGAAGACGGCATAGTCGTCAAAGACTCAGCCGCATCGTCATAAATGCTGATTTCAAAAAAAACCTGTGCAAAACCTGTGCAATCTGGTAAAATAAAAACAATCGCACAGAACACACGGAGAAAGAAACCGAATGAAAAAACACCTTGTTAGTTTAACCGCCCTCTTTGCGCTTGCGCTTTCCGCGTGCGGCAATGCCGCGCAGCCGACCGCCATCCCCACCGTGGCGCTCAACGAGCCCCAAGCGTCATCCTCATCCGCTTCCAAAACGACCAGCGCTTCGGCGGTTGTTGTTCCGGTTGAAACCGTGCATCTATCTTTTCCGCTTTCCGGCTCCGTCAAAACAGTGGAAGTAGCGGAAGGCGACGAGGTAACAGCCGGGCAAACCCTTGCCACGCTGGATACCGCCATCCTCGAAGCGCGCGTAAAAGAAGCGGAAGCGGCGGTTGTAACGCAGCAAACCACTGTGGCATACCTGCGCCGCACCGGAATAGACAATGAACGCCTGCTCGCCGCGCAAGCCAACGTGGACCGCGCCCAAGCCGCAGTGGATATTGCCAAAGCGCAGCTTGCGCAGGCAACGCTCACCTCTCCCATTGATGGAACAGTAGCGGAAGTGAATATTGCCCCCGGCGAATTTGCCCTGCCCGGGCAGCAAGTCTTCGTCATTGGCGACCTCAGCCGCTTTCAAATCGAAACCACAGACCTGAGCGAAAAAGACATTCCAAACATCCAAATCGGTCAATCGGTCACCATTTACATCGAAGCGCTCGATGAAGAATTCAGCGGCAAAGTTGTGGATATTGCCCGCATCTCGCAAACCGTCGGCGGCGATGTTGTCTTCAAAGTCACTGTCGCCTTCGATTCCCAACCGGAAGGCTTGCGCTGGGGCATGAGCGCGGAAGTCAAAATTGAAGCGAAGTAAAACGGAGCGGCAATGAAAAAAACATTTTGGACAATTGCCGCCGGGCTGGCTTTTTTGCTCGCCTCATGCGGGTCGCCCCCCCCAACCAGCGCGGTGCCGACTCCCCCTCAACCTGTTGCGCCGGTGGAGACCGTTTCCCCGGATGTCGTCATCGCCTCCGCCGAAGTTCGCCCAGCGCAGGAGGCGCGCCTCAGTTTCCCCATTGCTGCGCCTGTTAAAGAAGCGCTTGTAAAAGAAGGCGATGTCGTTGCCGCCGGGCAAACCCTTGCCACGCTCTACACGCCGGATTTGGAAGGTCAGCTAAAAGCCGCCGAATATGCCGAAAAAGCAGGCGAGCTGGATTTTCAATATTGGATTCCCTACCGCCACGACCGCCCGCCGGAAAGAAAACAACAAGCCCAAGCGGAATGGGAGCAAAAGAAAATGGCGCTTGAAACCGCGCGCGCCGCGCTTACCCAGTCTTACCTCACCGCGCCGTTTTCCGCAACGGTCATTGATGTAAGCGCGCAGCCCGGCGAATATGTGCAAGCCGGTCAGGTGGTGATGACCCTCGCCGATTTGGCAAACATGCAAATTGTCACCACCGATTTAAGCGAGCGCGATATTGTCCGCGTGAAAGAAGGTCAGACCGTAAGCATCTACATCGAGGCGCTGAACCTGACTGTGAGCGGAAAAGTCGCGCGTATTGCCCCCGTATCCCAAACGGTGGGCGGCGATGTGGTCTTCCCCGTCACCATCACGCTGGATGAGCAGGTCAATGGCTTGCTGTGGGGCATGAGCGCGGAAGTGGAAATTCAAACCAAATAAATAACATGAGTTCGAGTTAGACGACAAGAGCAAGCAAAGCGCCTAACCGAACTCATGTTAATCCTGCAATCAGGGCGGCAAAGCAGATGTGCGATAAAGTCAGCGGGGCTTCGCGCGTAGGGCGCGTTCTCTTACGCACCCGTCAGCACAAAAGAACACCGACTGCGCAGTTACGGAATTAATTTGTAAAACTTCATGTTACGCGTAAGGCGGGTTACGAGAGCAGCACGAAGACGGTGATAATCAGCAATTGCGCCATCGGATAGTAACTGG
>DAOTZP010000486.1:0-2528 GCA_034434265.1 Anaerolineales bacterium
GGACGGTTTCACCGATAAAGGCGGCAGTGTAGAGGATGAGTCCGCTGGTCAGCGCCATGAGTTCGGGTGAGTACACTTTTCCGCCGCTGAAGTTTAGCCCTTTGGTGAAGGGCAAATCCCATGCGATGGGAGGAACGGGCAGCGCGAACCATCCGCCAACGGCGGTAACAATCAAGACGGCAAAGCCCAGCCCGATGGAACGAAACCCGTGAATAGATTCAAACCGGCGTGAGAGAAAACGCGGTAAAACGAAGGCGAGGATAAGCCCGATGAGGAGAATCGCCAGATATGCCGCGCTGGTTTCCGTCCACAATGCTTTTGGGAATGCAATGCCACGATTGGAGAGTAAAATTCCGCCGGGGAGTTCGATGGCGTCTTTCACTTTGGGGAATTTGAGGAAGATGCCGAGATACCAAAAAACCAAAAAAACCAGCAACGAGAGGTTGCGGAAAATTTCAAGGTAAAGGGCGGCAAGGCGGTTCACCAGCCAGTTGCGCGAGAGGCGCGCCACGCCGAGAATCACGCCCAAAATGGTGGAAAAGATAATGCCCCAAATGCTGACTTGCAAAGTGTTATACAAGCCGACTTGAAAGGCGCGCCAATAGGATGACGTTCTATCGTAAGGGATGAGGGTTTCGCCAATATCAAAACTGGCGATGCCTTGTAAAAAGGAAAACCCCAGCGTAGCGCCTTGTTTTTGCAAGGCTGTAATCATGTTGTTGAAGAGATAGGCAAAGAACCCCGCGACAGCCAAAAGAAAAATAATTTGCGCCGCCCATTTCAGGACCCGCTCGTCCCGCCAAAATGGAACCGCAGACGTTGAGAGCTTCATCAGGAACACCTCCTGTGATGAAAACAAGAGGGCAGGGAAATTTCCCCACCCTCTTGTTGAAAAGGTTGGTTTAGCGGAAGGGAGGCGAGTAGAGCAAACCGCCGTCGGTGTACAGCGCGTTTAACCCGCGTGGAATATAGGTGGGGGTGTCGGGTCCGAGGTTGCGGTTGTAGATTTCCTCGTAGTTTCCGACGAGTTTAATCACGTTGTACGCCCAGTCGTTGGAGAGACCGAGTTTCACGCCGAGGTCGCCTTCCAAGCCCATAAAGCGTTTGATTTCGGGCGCGGTGGCTGAGGCTTTCACGCTGTCCACATTGGTGGAGTCAATGCCGTATTCTTCAGCCGCAAAGAGCGCGAAGACGGTCCACTGCACAATGTCGAACCATTGGTCGTCGCCGTGGCGGACCATCGGACCAAGCGGTTCTTTGGACATGGTGACATCAAGAATGATGTGATTTTCGGGGTCGGGGAAGGTGGTGCGGGTGGCAACCAAACCGGATTTATCGGTGGTGAAGCCGTCGCAGCGTCCTTCTTGATATGTGGCGGAAACGACGTTGTTGTCTTCAAACACCAGCGGAGTGTAGGACACGCCAAGCGAAGCCATAACATCCGCAAGATTCAGTTCGGTGGTGGTGCCGGTTTGCACGCAGATTGTTCCGCCTTCCAAATCTTCAAGCGTGGTGATGCCGCTGTCTTTGCGTACCATCATGCCTTGACCATCGTAGAAGGTGGTGTGGACGAAGTTGCCGCCGAGCTCCGTATCGCGGACGGTGGTCCAAGTGGTGTTGCGGCTCAGCACGTCAATTTCGCCGGATTGCAGCGCAGTGAAGCGTTCCGAAGCGCTGAGCGGGCGGAATTCAATTTTATCCGGGTCGCCAAAAACGGCAGCGGAAAGGGCGTGGCAGAAGTCCACATCGAAGCCGGAGAAGTTACCGGCAGTATCCACATAACCAAAGCCGGGAACGCTGGAGTTCACGCCGCAGATGATTTTTCCGCGCGCTTTAATGGTCTTGAGCGTTTCGCCGTATCCGCTGGGGGCGGCGACAACAGGGGCAGCCGGAGTTCCGCCGCTTGCGGGAACTTCGACGATGACGGTTTCTTTAACAACAACGGGCTCGCCTACACCCCCGGCTGGCGCGCTGCCTCCGCAAGCGGCAAGCAGCAAGGAAAGGACGACCAGAACGGACAAAAGTGATAGTGTTTTACGCATGTTTCTCCTCCATTAGAGATGTTTTAGTTGGATGATAAGTGAAGGTCAAATCTGTGGTAATAAATGCAGCTGCCTCCTTTCCAAACTCATGACGTTAAAACGACTGTAACGATTAATTTCACATGCTGCTATGCAGTCAGTCGAATGTTTTTAGAAATCCATTGGCACAGTCGGCGTTCTCTTACGCCGACGTGGACGTTAAAGAACATCGCCTGCGCGTCTAATTATTTTCGACCGATTACATATAAACAGTCTAATGAGAAATTAATAGAGCGCATTATAACTTAAAGAATCGAGATGTAAACATTTTGTGAGCGCAGGGAGTGTCTAATTTTGCGGGCTTTCTGCAAGATTTCACTACAGCGTATTTTTGAAAAATCTTTGTGTTCAGTAAAAAGGCAAAAGAAATTTAACAAAAGTTGACCGCTGACGGCAGACCGCAGTCTATGGTCAGCGGTCTGCCGTCACATTCTGTAAAAGAACATT
>DAOTZP010000487.1:0-6802 GCA_034434265.1 Anaerolineales bacterium
AGCGTGACAAGAAAAATCATAATGACCAGATAAATGGGTTTGTACAACGCCAGCCAGTAGCGGTAATCAATGGAGGCGACAATGAAAATCAAAACCACGCCAAGAATGGCAAAATACACCTGACGGGCAATCAGCGGCTGCAACACTTCATTGCCAGCCACCGCGGAACGAATCATCACCGCGCCAAATGAGGATGCCAAAATCACCGCCCCCAGCAGCAAAAAGTCAAAGTTACGCCAGGAAAGACCGCGCGTCATTTAAGCAAAAAGGCAGGGTTGGGCAGCGGGCTTATTGGCGCGTCACCGCGCGCAGGGGAATATCCGCCACCAAACGCTGCGACCTGCCGTCTTTTTCCAGCCCAATTTGCACAGCGTCGGGGTCAATATCAATATAATTTGAGATGGCTTTCAGCAAATCGTTTTTGAGCGCTTCGAGCTGCGCGGGCGTTAAGTCTGTGCGGTCATGCACCAGAACGAGTTGCAGGCGTTCTTTTGCGCTGGACGCGCTGCGTTTGCGAGAGAAAAAACCCATATCACTTCCTCCCGGTCAGCCGTTGAATGGCAGCCCACAGCCCGCCCTGCTGGTCAAGGTCCATGAATGGAACATCAATGCCTTGCAGGCGGCGGGCAATATTGCGAAACGCCTGCCCCGCGCGGCTTTTGGGGTCGGTGACAACCGGCGCGCCGCGATTTGAGCCAATAATAACGCTTTCATCTTCCGGCACAATGCCAATTAAACGAATACCCAGCAGGTCAAGCACATCTTCGGCGGAGAGCATGTCGTTGTTTTTTACCAGTACAGGATTAAGGCGATTGAGAATGAGCGCCGGGCTGCCTTTTTCTTCCGCCTCTAAAATGCCCACCACGCGGTCAGCGTCGCGGACTGCGCTCACCTCTGGGTTGGTCACCACCAGAACACGGTCGGCGGGGGCAATTGCGTTGCGGAATCCGCGCTCGATTCCGGCTGGCGAATCGATGATGACGTAATCCACTTCGCCGCGCAGGTCATTGCACAAGCGCGCCATGTCGGATGGCGAGACGGCGTTTTTATCGCGCGTTTGCGCGGCGGGGATAAGATACAAATCGGGGTAATGCTTGTCGCGTATCATGGCTTGCTTTAATTTGCAGCGTCCTTCAATCACATCCACAATATCATAGACGATGCGGTTTTCCAAGCCCATGATGACATCGAGATTACGCAGCCCAATATCGCCGTCAATGCACGCCACTTTTTTGCCATCCATGGCAAGCGCATTGGCTAGGTTTGCAACGGCGGTGGTTTTGCCTACGCCGCCTTTTCCAGAAGTTACCGTAATTACTTGAGCAGTCATATTGTTTCCTAAAAAATAAAATTAACCCGCGTGCCAAAGTTCGGATTGTAAAACGCCTTCGCTGTTGATGCTGGCAATTTCAGGCTGCGGATTTTTCTGCGGCTTCAATACCGCCGAAACCTGGTCCGCAATGCGAATTTGGGTGGCGGAAAGGTCCAGCGCGCAAATGGTCGCGGAGCGGTCGCCATTTGCGCCCGCGTGAATCATGCCGCGCACGCGCCCCCACACCAGCACGCTGCCGCCCGCCACAATTTCGGCGCCCGCGTTCACATCACCTATGATGACGATGTTTCCCGGAAATTCCACCCGCTGACCGGAACGCAGTGTTTTTGTAACAAAGAGCGCCATATCATCCGGCGGGGTTTCCACATACTTTGGAGTTTCAGGGCGCGGTTTGGAAATGCGCGTGGCAAGCCCCAAGAGTTGGGCGGTTTGTTCGGTAAGCGGAGACTCGCTGACGATTGCCCAAAGTGAAACGCCCCGCTCGGAAAGATGGTCGCGGAAGTCCACCAGGTCGTTCACTTTCAAGGCTTGCGCGCCAACGTCAATGGCAAGCCGCGCGCCTTGAAAAAAGGAAGGACGCTCATCAATTTGGGCAATTAACGCGCCGCGCTGTTCCTCCCACGAAGCGTCTGCAAACGTGGCGAGCAATCCATCGCGAATGCCCTTAATCTGGACGAGGGATGTGGTCTTTTCCATAAAAAGGTTGCCGAATTATACCTGAGGCGGCACGCAAAGAAAATTGTCATTTCTGTTGCGATTTTTAATCATCAAATACAGGTTTGCCTTGTGCAATATCAATGGCTTTGAGTTCAAAATATCCCTTAATCACCCGCGCCACAATCGGGGCTGCCACGCTCGCGCCTTCGCCGCCGTGATACGCAAACGCCACCACAATGATTTCCGGGTCTTCATACGGCGCGTATGCCAAAGTCCACGAGTGTGTGGGCCATTTGCCAAAGTCGCATTGGTCGGCGGCGCGGGCAACATCGTCGCAGTATTCCGCTGTGCCTGTCTTGCCCGCCACGGCAATGGGAAGTTTGTGGTAGATGTTGAACACATCATACAGCGTGCCAAAGGCTGGGTCGGTAACGGCAAGCCGCGTTCCCTGACGGACGATTTCAATCGTTTCGGGGCTGATGGTTTTTAATTCATCTTCGTTCAAGCTGCAATACCCTAAATCGCATGAATAACTTTTAATTAACGGAGTCACCGTTACATCCCATTTCATGTTGGAAACAAAGGGTGAAATTTGATAGCTGGATTCGGAAGTTTTGACATTGGAAACCGTCAAATCGTCCGGGTTAAACCACACTTCAAGCGGTTTGCCGCTGCCATCGGTCACCTCGCGGATGAGGGTTGGCTGCATGAGTTTGCCGCGATTGGCAATCGTCGCGCCGGACATGAGGATTTGCAGCGGAGTGGCAAGCACATATCCCTGCCCCACGCTGGCAATGTAGGTATCGCCGGTGGACCAGTTTTCGCCGGTGTTGATGCGCTTCCACTGCGGGTACGGAATCAGCCCGTCGGCTTCGCCTTTCAATTGAATGCCGGAACGCTGGTCATACCCAAGGGCGCGGGCATATTCGCGCAAACGCTCAATTCCCAGCCCTTGTTTAATTTCATCTTCATACCCGCCGCCCAGTTTATAAAAACAAACGTTACTGGAATAAGCAATGCAGGTAAAAATATTCAACGGACCAAAGCCTTCGGGTTTTTTTTCGTAGATGTGGTCCACAAACGGACGCGTGTTCAACGCAGTGCATGGGTCGTTTGGATTGAATTTTTCGCACAATTCCAGCTGTCCGGGCGCGTTCACAATTGTATCCGGGCGGACAACGCCTTCGTTGATTGCTCCCGTGGCGGTGGCTAACTTGAAGACTGAACCGGGCGGAAATTCCGCCGAGATGGCGTTATTCAACAGCGGGCGGCGCGGGTCCTGGCTGATTTGTTGATAATAATAGGCGGGGATAATGCGCGCGAGGCGGTTGTTTTCATAAGATGGATAAGAAACCATTGCCAGAATTTCACCGGTTTTGGGATTCATGGCAATCACCACGCCGCTGGAAATGCGAATCGTTCCAAAAAACGTATTCCAAAAATTGATTTCCTGCACCAGCGCGGCTTCGGCAACCGATTGCAGGCGCGTATCAATCGTCAAGTAAACATTGTTGCCCGGGGTTGGCGGAATGGGCGGTTCGAGGTTGCGTAATTCCTGACCCGCAACATCCACCTGCACCACGCGCAGCCCGTTTCTGCCCGCCAAAATATCCTGCATGGAATCTTCAATTCCCGCATAGCCGATTTTGTCGCGGTTTGGAATAAACCCTAAAGCGCGATATTCCTGTTCCAGCGAGGCAGGGATGGGTCCCAAAAAACCGACCAACGCGGCGGTGAGCGAACCGGTTGGGTAATCGCGGACCGGCTCTACTTCCACGCTGACGCCGCGCCAATCTTCTTTTCTTTCTTCCACCACGCGGGCAATTTCAGCGGAAACATTGCACTTGATTTTGACCGGGCTGTACGGCGCAATTGAATCTTGCAATGCCACCAGCTGTGTAATGCCCGGACCCGGCACGCAAGGACCGAATAATTTGGCTTCTTCCAGCAGTTTTTCATCATCCGCGCGCCCGCCAACTGGCACATCGAGCAGTTTGGAAAGTTCGCGGTAAATGCGTTGAATATCCGCTTCATCGTCGGGCAAATCCGCAGGGGTGATGACAATGTTGTAAGAGGCAATATTGCGCGCAAGCACATAACCGTTGCGGTCATAGATGATGCCGCGCGGCGCGGGAATGCTGACCTCGTTGGTGTAATTATCCACTGCGCGCTGCCGCCAGCTTTGGGTTTGAAACACTTGCAAATTAATCAAGCGAAAAAACAACACCAAGAAGACAGCCGCAATGACGAAGTAAAGAACAAACAATCGCCAGGGTTCAAAACGAACAGGCTGGGAACCGCTGCCAGATGTCATACGAGCTCCTCCGCAGCATACATCCAACGCGCCAAATCGCGCATAAAGGCATAAATTGGAATTGAAAATAACATATTCAACAACAAACTCGGAAGCGTAACCAAGCCCGCCACATCCTCCCATACAAGCGGGACGCCCAAAATTCGCAGCACGGCGAAAGAAAGGGCATGTGAAAACAAAGTGCCGGCAAAGGTAACGCTAAACATCGCCAGCAGCGGCGCCTGCCACACGCGCCTTTGAAGCGCCTGCGCCAAAAACACCACGCCAAAATAGGTTGAAACAATCACAAACCACGGCATCCGCGAGATAAAGCTGGCAAGCAGGCTGGCAAGCGCCGCCCACTGCCAGGCGGAATTAACCCGTTCTTGCAATGCCCATGCGCCAAGCATAAGCAGAATTAAATCCGCCGTGCCGGAAATTAATTGAACCTGACTGATGATGGAAGATTGCAAAATCACCGCCAAAAGCAGCAGGGGAAATACAATAAGGCTTTTCATCTGAATAACTTTTTTAAGGCAGGAGGGGGGTAATATCCACCGGGCGAAAGTTGGTAATAACAAGCACAATTTCCAGCCGTGCAAAATCCACTGCGGGCTGCACAGTCGCCTGCTGGAATAACTCAAACTCCAATTGGCGGATGGTGACCACCTGCCCGACAATCAAATCGGAGGGATAGCCGCCGCCCAAGCCGGAGGTGAGAATCAGGTCGCCCGGCTGAACCGCCGCGTCTTGCGAAATCATATCAAGGGAAAGGTCGCCAGTCACCGAACCGAACAGCACGGCGTCCGTTTCCGCGTTTTGTAAATAGACGTTAACCGCCGAAGCCGGGTCGGTAATTAACTGCACGCGCGCGGCATCCGCAATGACCGCATCCACGCGCCCAACCAAACCTTGATTGGTGACAACAGGCATCCCGCGCCGAATGTCGTCGTTTGAGCCGCGATTGATGATGATGTAATGCAAAAACGGGCTTGGGTCGCGTCCGATGACCGAGGCGGCTTTATATGTGCTTTCCGGGTTGGAGCGGGAAAAATCAACCAGCGCCGCGAGAATATCGGTTTCATTCACGCGCTGCTGCAATTCAATCACTTGAATTTGCAAGCGCGAGACTTCGGCTTCGAGCTGCGCGTTTTGCGCGCGCAAAGTGGCGGTATCGCGCGGGGCGGTAAAAAAGTCCTGAAAGCCGCGGTAACGCTCCGCAATCCATGTTTGAATTTCAATCAAAGTCAAATTAAATTGACGCGAAGCCCCGCCAAAAAAACCGCCCAACGCCAGCGCAAGAATTCCCCCAATGACAAGAAAGATAATGGTTGTCTGTAAAGAACGGGAATTCATTGCTAGCCGGGAATGTGGCGCGTGCTGCCGCGTTCCAAACCGACGAGATAACGGCTCAGGTTGGGCAAGTCTTCAAAAATCATTGCCGCGCCGCGCGCCACGCAAGTCAGCGCGTCTTCGGCAACCCACACGCGCAATTTGAGCTCGTCTGTCAGGCGCTCTGCCAGCCCTTGCAATAACGCGCCGCCCCCTGCCAGACAAATGCCCACGTCCATCAAGTCCGAAACGATTTCGGGCGGCACTTCATCCAGCGCGTCGCGCACGGTATCGGTAATGACCTGCACCGAGCCAGCCAGCGCCTCGCGGATTTCAACAGATGAAACTTCGACAGTCTCAGGCAAACCTGTGACAAGGTTGCGCCCGCGCACTTCCATTGTCTTTTCGGGGTGAAGCGGATACGCGGAACCAATCTGCCATTTGATTTGTTCGGCGTTTCCTTCGCCAATCAGCAAATTGTATTTGTTGCGCATGTATTGAACGATGTCCTGGTCCATCTCGTCGCCTGCCACGCGCAACGAACGGGACGCCACCACCCCGCTCATGGATAGCACTGCGACTTCGGTTGTGCCGCCGCCAATATCCACCACCATCGAACCGCGAATTTCGCCAACGGGCAGACCTGCTCCCAGCGCGGCGGCAATCGGCTCTTCGATGAGCATTGCCTGACGCGCGCCGGACGCCATGACTGCGTCGTACACCGCGCGTTTTTCCACTTCGGTCACGCCAGTCGGCAGACCCACAATCACACGCGGGCGGGGAAGCGGAACCATGCTTTGTTCGTGGACCTTGCCGATAAAGTATTCAAGCATCACGCGGGTAACATCAAACTCCGCGATGACTCCATCGCGGATGGGGCGTACCACCATTACGTTGCCCGGCGTGCGCCCGACCATTTCCTTGGCTTCCAAGCCAATGGCCAGGGGCAGACGCTGTCTTTTGTCCACCGTCACCCAGGAAGGTTCGTTAATCACAATTCCTTTGTTGCGGACATGGACAAGGGTATTGGCGGTGCCGAGGTCTATGGCAATATCGAGAGAAAATAAGCCTAACAGCCAGTTAATAGGGTTGAAGGCCAAAGCGAACTCCTGAAATAAGAATCATAAACAAGTCGGCTGATTATACCATGAGGCGAAAGACAAAGTTTGGAGGGGCGGAGAAGGAGA
>DAOTZP010000488.1:0-4085 GCA_034434265.1 Anaerolineales bacterium
CCGCGACGCGCGCGAGCGCGTCACCATCATGGAGCGCAACATTGCATACGAAAAAGATGCCGAGGCGTTCCGTCAACAATGGCTGCCCAAAGAAAAAGAACTCTCCGATAAGATTGCGCGCGCGCGCGAACTCGTGGAGCATGTGAAATACACCAGCCGCGATTTGCTCTCCATCGCCGCGCTGACCGCTTCCCTTAACGTGGATGGACACCGCGCCGATTTGGTCATTCTCAAAGCCGCGCGCGCGGAAGCCGCCTTTGAAGGGCGGACCAAAATCAACGACCATGATATTGCCCTCGCCGCCGAGCTTGCGCTGCCGCACCGCATTAAGCGCACTCCCTTCCAGCAGGCGGAGATGTCCGCTGAACAATTGCAGGAGCGCATTGAGCAGCTGGCGGGTCAGTCGCAGCATGATGATTCCGGCGATGAATCCGAAAGTCAGGAAAAAGGCGCGGAGGGTGAGGAAAAAAAAACTTAAAACTGGAAGATGAGCAGCAGGAAGGTCCCCAGCAGGGCAACCCCGAACCGATGGAGCAGCAAAATGTGTTTGCGAGTTCCAACGCCAATTGGTGGGAAGGCGGGCAAAAGGTCAAAGCTGGCGAGACCTTCCAGCCGCGCAAGTTAAACACGCCGCTCGATAAACTCACACGCAAGCAGGCGGGGCGGCGTTCGCTCACCAAGACCGAGCGCAAGCACGGGCGTTACATCAAGGCGCGACCGGCAGGGGATAATTTGACCGACATCGCATTCGACGCGACCATTCGCGCCGCCGCGCCTTTCCAAAATCAGCGCACAGAAGAACGCAAAAAACTTGCCTTTTCCATCAAGAAAAGCGATTTGCAGCGCAAGATTCGCGTGAAGCGCGTGGCGAACCTTGTGCTGTTTCTTGTGGACGCTTCGTGGTCCATGGCGGTTGCGGAACGCATGAACGCGACGAAGGGCGCGATTTTATCGCTGCTGACCGACGCATATCAACGCCGCGACCGCGTGGGACTCATCGTCTTCCAAAAAGACCGCGCCACGCTGGTTTTATCGCCGACCAATTCGGTTCAACTTGCCCAGCGCGCGTTGATGGATATTCCCGTCGGCGGCAAGACCCCGCTTTCGGCGGGCTTGCTTATGGCTTTGGATGTTTTGAAGCACGAGAAGCACATTCACCCCGACGTGGAGCCGCTGTTGATTGTGCTGACCGACGGCGCGGGAAATGTCTCGGTTACATCTTTGCCGCCGCAAGAGGAGGGATTTAAATTTGCCGATATGCTCGCACAGGAAAAAATCCGCTCGGTTGTGATTAACATGGAACACGCCGCCTTTGACCAGGGACTTGCCCAGCAGCTCGCCGACCATTTGCACGCGCCTTGCTATTCGCTGGCTGATTTACATGCCGAGAGTTTGTATAACACTGTGGTGGGCGAAATGGCAAAGTCGAAGAAGAAGTGACATGGTATTTACGGGAACCAATCAAATCAAAAACTCGTCCTTTGAGTAAGACGTTGACCGATGGTCAAAAGGAGAAGAGATAATGAGAAAAATATTGCCGTTTTTTGTCCTGATTGCCGCGCTTCTTTTGGCGGCATGTGGCATCAGCAAGTCCCCTTCGTTTGCGGGGTCGGCTGGCGTGCCGGAGCCTGAAGCCATGGAAATGCCCGCCCCCGCGATGGATACGTTGTATTCCGAAGAATTTGCCGCCCAGAATCGCGCGGGCGGAAGCAGCGGCGTGGAAGCTTCGAGCGTGCAGCGGATTGTGTTAAAGAACGCGCAAGTTTCCATTGTGGTTGCGGATGTGGAAAGCCGCATGAAGGAAATTCAAGTGATGGCGCAGCAAATGGGCGGGTTTGTTGTTTCTTCAAACCTGTACCAAAGTTACGCCAGCAACAACATGTATGTCCCCGAAGCGCAGGTGGTGGTGCGCGTGCCTGCGGAAAGGCTGGATGAGGCGTTGGAAAAAATCAAGCAGGGCGCGGTTGAGGTGAAAAGCGAAAACAGCTCGGGCGAGGATGTCACCGCGCAGTATGTGGATTTGAAGTCGCGCCTGAAAAACCTCGAAGCGGCTGAAGCGCAGCTTGAAGAAATCATGAAACAAGCCACCGAAACCGAAGACGTGATTAACGTCTTCAACCAGCTGACGTATTACCGCGAGCAGATTGAATTGGTCAAAGGACAAATTCAATATTACGAAGAAGCCGCCGCGCTTTCCTCCATCACCGTGCAAATCATCGCTGAGGATAAAGAAAAGCCCATTGAAATCGGCGGCTGGAAGCCCAGCGGCGTGGCGCGCGAAGCCATTCAAGATTTGATTTACTTCGTGCAGGATTTTGTGGACTTTCTCATCCGCTTTGTCATTTACATCCTGCCCATGTGGATTATGATAGGCGCTCCGCTGTATCTGGTCTTCCTCGGCGCGCGCGCCTTGTACCGCAAAGTTCGCGGAGCGAAGAAGAAAGAAAAACCTGTGGAAGAAAAGCCCGAAGAAAAGAAGTAAATTTAACATCACCCCGAAATTTGTTTCGGGGTGATGTTTTACCGCGCCAAAAACACTGCTTTATAATACCCGCATGGAATCTTTGACCCGTAACGCCGCTTCACTTTTCAACCTGCATCTGACCGAAAAACAAATTCAAGCATTGATGACCTACGAGCGCGAGCTGGTGGAATGGAATCAAAAATTCAACCTGACCGCCATCCGCGACGCGGAGTCGATTCGCGTAAAGCATTTTCTCGATTCGCTTTCCTGCTCGCTGGCGTGGAAGAACACTCCCCCGCAAAATTTGATTGACGTAGGCACAGGCGCGGGCTTTCCCGGACTGCCCCTGAAAATTTTGTACCCAGCCATGCGCCTGACGCTGGTGGAATCCGTTGGAAAGAAAGTGACTTTTTGCAAACACATGGCTGCCATGCTTGGCTTGGAAAATGTGGAGGTGATTCACGCGCGCGCCGAAGAAATTGGACAAAACGGCCGGTATCGTGAACAGCATGACTGGGTGGTTGCGCGCGCAGTCGCGCAATTGAATGTGTTAAGCGAATATTTGCTGCCGCTTGTCAAAGTCGGCGGCATGATGCTCGCGCAAAAAGGCGAAACGGGTCCCGCCGAAGCGCAATCGGCGGAGAAGGCAATGAAACTGCTCGGCGGAAAACTCAAACAATTGCTGCCCGTTCATTTGCCCGGCGTGGCGGACGACCGCTATCTTGTGATTGTTGAAAAATTTGCCGCCACGCCGCCAAAATATCCGCGCAAACCCGGCATTGCCGCAAAAAGCCCCTTGTAAAAATTATGAAGAAAAAAATTTTCATCACCGGCGGGTATGGCTTTCTCGGTCAATACATTGTGCGCGAAATACACGAGCGCGAATCACAAGCGGATTTGCGCGTGCTGGTTCGCACGCCGCGCAAGACGTTTTTGCAACTGGAGGCGCTTCCCCGCGCTTCTTTCTTAAGTGGAGAATTGACCCGACCGGACACTTTTATTCCCCACCTCGAAGGGGTTGAAACCGTCATTCACAACGCGGCGATGGTTTCATTTAGCCCGGCAGACTGGCAAAAAGTTTTCGACGCCAACGTCATCGGCACGCATAATCTGGCGCAAGCCGCGCTGCAAGCGGGCGTAAAAAATTTTATTTTTATCAGTTCCATCTCCGCCATTGAATTTCGCCCGCCGCATATAACGGACGAAACGTTTTTGCCCGACCTTGAATATAAAAAAAAGCATGATGTGTACGGTTACACAAAAAGGTTAAGTGAACTTGAACTGGCTGAAATGAAAGACCGGATGCGCGTCATTATCCTCAACCCCAGCGTGATTCTCGGTCCCGGCTCCGAGCGTGTGGATGCGGTGATTCGCGCCATTCGCAAATTTCCCATTGTGCCGATGATGGATTACATCAACGCATTTGTGGATGTGCGCGATGTTGCGGACGCGGCGGCGCTTTCTTTATCCAAAGGGCGCAGCGGGGAGCGTTATATTGTGTCCGCGCACAACGCTGGCATGTTGGAATTTGCGCGGCTGGTGGTGAAGTATTTGGGGAAGAAAACGCGCGTGTTTCCTGTTTCCCAACTGGGTTTGAACGCGGCGGATGCAGCCGTGGCGC
>DAOTZP010000489.1:0-5063 GCA_034434265.1 Anaerolineales bacterium
AAAAACTCTGCGCCCTCTGCGTCTCGGCGGTTCAAAACAGGCAACATCCTTCTCCCCTTTTGAAGGCGGCAACTTGCGTTACGTTAAGTGTTATTAAATGCAAACGGCGGACTGCTTGATGCCGCCGCCGTTGTGACTTAACAAACGCTATTTTTGAAAGTGTTTGCGGACTTTTGCCGCAATTTGACGCGGCGTCATTTTATCGGCTGCTTCCACTTGAATATTGGGGATTTTCTTTTTCGCGCCGGAAATTTTTTTCTCAAGTTCAAATTTTGCCTCACCCGCGCCAAATACAAAAAGCGCGTCCGCTCCGCGCACGGCGGATATGACTTGCCTGTAATACTTGTTCAACTGTTCGTGATACCGCCTGTCTTCCTGCGTTTCCATGGAAACATATTGCGGGCTGTATGCTGTCCGCCCCCGTGAGCCGCCTGTGGATTTTGTGTGCTTATCCAAATGGGATTCAATCTGCTGAATGCTCTCCTTTTTGTTTTCAATGGTGACAATCACCGCCTTTTTATGGTCAATCCACAATCCGATTTGTTTTTGCATGGTTCCTCCTAATTGGTCGGTCAAATGTTGTTGGAAATCCATTGGCGCAGTTGGCGTTCTCTTACGCCTGCCTAAATGTTAGAGAACGTCCCCTGCGTCTCCAATTATTTTTGACCGATTGCATAATGTTTTGACCTGATTAAAGTATAGATGATTTGGAAATGAATTTCAACGAGTGTGTTCGGGGGGTATAATTTTTACAGGTAAACAATATGAATCATAAAAATCAAATTTTTATTTCAGGTCTTCTGCTTTTCACCCTTGCCTGCGGAGCGGCGTCTTCCTTTCCGCCGCCCGACCCGACATCCATATTCACCCAAACCCCGCCCGTAGAATCCACCGCCGCGCCTACGCCAGCCGCCCTGCCGACTCAATCCGCGCAGGCGGGCGCGCCATCCATCAGCGAACAGGTGAAGCTGGGATTCAGTCAAATCACCGAGACGGGTAACGCTCCCGCGTACGTCATCACCGCGCAAGCGCCGGAACTGCAAGGCTTGGCGGACCCGCGCGTGGCGCAATTTAATTTGCTCATGCGTTTGCTGGTTGAATATGAAGTCAACCGTTTTCGCGCCGATGTGCTTGCCAGCCAGCCGGTGACTCCGCTGGCGAATGGCAGCTCGCTTGATATTCAATACACGCTGGTCGGTCAGCGCGGCGATGTGTGGAGCATAAAACTCGATGCCTATGTGTATATGGACGGCGCGGCGCATCCAACCAGTTACAGCATCACCTTTAACTATGACCTTGCCGCAGGGCGCGAACTGAGGCTGGGGGATTTGTTTAACAATGACGCTTATTTGCAAACCATATCCGATTTTTGCAAGGCGGAATTGAGCGCGCGCGACATCGGCTTTTCCGACCCGCTTTGGCAATCGGGCGCCGCCCCGCTCGAAGAAAATTACAAACGCTGGAATCTTTCGGACGAAGGCTTGGTGATTACATTTGACGTGTATCAAGTCGCGCCGTATGCCGCAGGTCCGCAAACTGTGATTGTGCCGTATGAGGCGCTGCGCGGCATGGCAAACCCCGGCGGCGCCATTTCGGTATTTGACCGCTGAGCTCTTACTGCTCGCGCATCCAACGCTTTACGGCTTCGCGCGGGTGTTCATACTCCATCATCGCTTTGAGCAGCGCTTCGGGAGTTTCTTCACACTGCAAGCCTTTGCGGTGTTCGCCAAAAATAAAGCCTTCCCGCACGGCATGGTCAATGGCGGCGAGCAGCGGCGCGTAATAATTTCGCACATTCAGCAAGCCGACTGGTTTTTCGTGCGCGCCGATTTGACTCCATGTAAGCGTTTCAAATAATTCATCCCATGTGCCGTACCCGCCGGGGAGCGCAATAAAAGCATCGGCAAGGTTGTGCATCCGCGCTTTGCGGGTGTGCATGTCCGGCATCACTTCCAGTTTGGTCAGCGCGGTGTGGGCGAGCGCAGGCGTATTCATGGAAGGGATGATGACGCCGATGACTTCCCCGCCGAATTCAATTGCCCCGCGCGCCACTTCTCCCATCAAGCCTGTTTTTCCCCCGCCGTATATCACGCGGATGTTTCTTTGGGCGAGCAGTTTGCCTGTTTCCCATGCTGCGGATTTATACCCGGCATGGACCGAATCGGAGGACCCGCAAAAAACGCAAATAGATTTCATATTTTTTCCTTATTTTCTTCCAATAATGACAGGTTAGAACTCTGTTAGCGTGCCTTGTGTATGCTTGACGAACTGATAGCGAGGTGATAACAATTGACCTATGGAATACAAAGATTATTATAAGATTCTTGGCGTGGAACGCAATGCCAGCGTGGATGATATTCGCTCGGCATACCGCAAGCTTGCCATGAAATATCATCCCGATAAAAACCCGGGCGATAAAAAAGCCGAAGAAAAGTTCAAGGAAATCAATGAAGCATATCAGGTGCTGAGTGACGCGGAAAAACGCGCGCGTTATGACCAGCTTGGCAGCGCGTACTCCAGTTTTCGCTCCAGCGGCGGGCGTCCAAGCGACTTTCGCTGGAGCGATTATGCGGGCGGCGGCGGTGTGAATATGGATGACCTTTTTGGCGGGGGCGGAGGTTTTTCCGATTTCTTTCGCATGATTTTTGGCGAAGCGGCGCGCTCCTCCGGCTATGGGTACGCTCAACAACCCGCCGCTTATGAACAGGAAGTGCAGATTACTTTTGATGAAGCATATCACGGCACAATGCGCCAGCTGCAAACCGGCACAAAAAAATTTCAGGTGAAAATTCCAGCCGGGGTGAAGACCGGCTCGAAAGTGCGCGTTCCAAACGCGGCTCCCGATGGCAGCGACCTGTATCTTGTGGTTAACATCACCGATGAAAAATTCGAGCGTAAAGATTATGATTTATACACAACCGTCACCGTCAACGTGTTTACGTTAATTCTTGGCGGCGATGTGGAAGTGGAAACGCCTTCCGGCAAGAAAGTAATGTTAAGCATTCCCGCCGGCACACAGCCGGAACAGGTGTTCCGCCTTGCCGGGCGCGGTATGCCGCACTTGAAAGACCCCAACACCAAAGGCGATTTATACGTCAAGTTGAAAGTTCAAATCCCTAAATATCTCACCCCAAAACAGCGGGAATTGATTCAAGAAGCGTCCCTCATTAAGTTTTAAGTCGGAACTTGAGCAAAACTCCCGAAATTTGACCGCAGACCGCACATTGCGGTCTGCCGTCGGCGGTCAACGACCGAAAAGTTGATTTTGCGCAAGCCTAAAAAGTTAATCAGGAGAGATTGATGATGAAGAAAAGCAACGCAATTCTTTTTTCTTTAAGCGCTTTGGTTTTGGCGGCGCTTGCCTGCCAAAGTTTGACCTTGCCCGTGCAGCAATCGGCGCAGCCATCCGCGCCGATTGCGCCCGCCCAGCCGATTGCGCCAATTACGCCTTCCAGCTCGAATACGATAAACCCCGCTTTGCAACAGGAACAGCTGGTATTGCTGTATGAAAACGTTAACCCCGGCACGGTGGCAATTTTCACCGACCAGGGGCAAGGGTCAGGTTTTGTGTATGACGCGCAGGGGCATATCGTCACAAATTATCATGTGATTGAAGGCGCGCAAACTGTGGAAGTCCGTTTCACTTCCGGCTATATGGTCAACGGCTCCGTCATTGGCACAGATTTGGACTCTGACCTTGCCGTCATCAAAGTGGATGCGCCCGCTTCGGAACTTCATCCGCTGCCGCTTGGCGATTCAAACCAACTCAAAGTCGGGCAGACTGTGGTGGCAATTGGCAACCCCTTTGGCTTGGAAAGCACCATGACCGTCGGCATTATCTCCGCGCTGGGACGCACATTGGATTCCATTCACGCCACGCCGGATGGACGCCCATTCACCGCGGGCGACATCATTCAAACGGATGCCGCCATCAATCCGGGCAATTCGGGCGGACCGCTCTTTAACATCAACGGCGAAGTGATTGGCGTCAACCGCGCCATTCGCACCGAAAGCGCAAACGCAATGGGGCAGCCTGTCAACTCCGGCATTGGGTTTGCCATTTCCATCAATATTGTCAAACGGGTCATGCCATCCTTGATTGCAAACGGAAAGTATGATTACCCTTATCTTGGCATTTCCTCAATGGATTCGCTCAGCCTTGAAATGGTGAAAGCCCTCGGCTTGAAATCATACACCGGCGCGTATGTCACCAGCGTTGTTCCCGGCGGACCAGCGGATAGAGCGGGCATAAAAGGCGGCTCAACTTCCTCTGCCATTGACGGGCTGCCCGCCGGAGGCGACCTGATTACCGCCATTGACGGCAACAGCATCCGCACGTTTGATGAACTGCTGGCATACTTAATTACCAACAAATCGCCCGGCGACCAAGTTACATTAACGGTTCTGCGCGGCGATGAAACGCTCACCATCAACGTCACGCTTGATAAACGTCCGCGATAAAAAACGTTAACATAAAACCCGCCGCGAGTTTCCTTCGGGGCGGGTTTTGCTTTTCATGGCGGGCTTTGCTTCACGCCTATACCTGCGGGCGCAGCAACTTTGGCATGATGTCAAATAAATTTCTCATCACTTCTTTTGTGCGCTGATGAAAAAGTTCAATGTTGCCGTAGGCTTCGCCGCCCTCTTCGTCCACAAGGTCGGTGACGCCGCGCAAAATTAAAACGCGGGTGTTGTTTTTCTTTGCCGCCCATGCAATCGCGCCGGATTCCCAATCGGCGGCGCAAGCGTTGTGTTTCTTAATCAACATGGGAATATCCTCCGGCACAATATCGCGGTCGGCGGAAATTAACAGCCCGCGCGTAATCGATTCGGGAAGTTGATTCGGCAGCCATGCAAGGTCAATCTTGGTTGCATAATGCGCGATGGCTTCATCGCGGTCGCCCATTTGCTCAACGATGTCATATACAATCGTCTGCTCTACAAGGATGATTGCGCCCGCGTTTATTCTCCCCGCAAAGCCGCCGCACGTCCCCAAGTTCACCAGCAGGTCGGGCTTGTGGTGGTCAATGACATATTGCGTGGTTGCCGCCGCGGAAATTTTC
>DAOTZP010000490.1:0-29854 GCA_034434265.1 Anaerolineales bacterium
TTTATTGCCAAGCCTTCGCTGCGCCGCTATTATTCCAACCTGCTTGCGCTGGATTTTATTCCGCTGGAAAATTTGCACACCGTTGCCGAGTTTTGGATTCCCGAATCTCATGCGGCGGCGGGGCGCATTCAGTTTACCAATAAGAGCAACACCACCCGCAAAATTACGCTGGAAATATGCGCCGCGCTGCACCCGCTTGACGGGCAAGCCATCATTCCCACACAGCAGCAGTTGGTGAATATCCTTGCCGGGCAAACCAGCGGATTGACGACGGTCATCTTCGCCACCGGCGGACCGAAACATGGCAGCGGGGCGGATGCTTCGCTTGCCATTGAACTGGAACTCAACCCCGGCAGCACGCGCCAGATTACCTTCGCGCAGGGCGCGCACGATACGGTGGAAAGCGCGTTTGAACTTGCCCGCCGCACGGCAGCCCGCCCGTGGGAGGCGGAACGCGCGCGTATTGAAATGCTCAACGCCTCGCAGACTCTCGACATCCGCACCGGCAACCCGGAATGGGACGCGGCGCTGATGTTTAGCCAGCACGCCGCGCATGGATTTTTCTTTCAAGGCGGCGGGCATCTTCCGCACCCGAGCTTTGTAAATACCCGGCATACCGACCACGGCTTTTCGCGCAAAGGCGACGGAACGGACTATCCGCCCGCGTGGAACGGTCAATCTCCGCTGGAAACGTATTACCTTGCCAGCGTGTTGCACGGCTCGCCGTGTGTGACCAAACAACTGGTGTTGAACTTTCTCTCCGCGCAAAACGAAGACGGCGAAATTGATAACAAGATTGGGCTGGCAGGTCAGCGCAGCAGGCTGCTTGCCGCGCCTTTGCTCGCTTCGCTGGCGTGGAAGTATTATCAAACTTCGCATGACTCCTCCTTTTTAGCGGAGGCATACCCGAAACTGCTTAAATTCTTTTGGGCGTGGTTTTCGCCGGAGCATGACCGCAACCGCGACGGCATTCCAGAGTGGAGTCATGTTCTGCAAACGGGATTTGATGAAAACCCCATCTTCGATGTTTGGCATCCCTGGTCGCAGGGGTTGGATATTTCCCTTGTGCATCATCCCGCGCTTGAAGCCATGCTGTACAGCGAGGCTGGGGCGATTGTTCGCATTGCCAGCGCGCTCGGCAAGCCCGAAGAAGAAACCGCGTTGATTCAATCGCAAATGGAGAAGTTGAGAATCTCCATCGCTGCGGGGTGGAATCCGTCCCGCGCTTTTTACTCGTATCGTGATTATGAGACGGGAAAAACATCCAAAGAAAAGGTGATTGCCAAAAAGAAAGGCGATGGCAACATGCGCCCCAAATTTGAAGAAGTGGAAGAGCCGGTGCGTTTGTTGATTGAGATTCAAACGAAAAACCCCGCCGCGCGCCGACCCGAAGTGGAAGTGTGCGAGTATTTCACCAAAAGCAAAGGCGAGGTGGAGCTCATCCCCGGTCATCAATTTCAGTGGCGCTCCGGCGGGCTGGTGGCAACCACAAAACGTTTGTATAACCGCGTGGGCAGAATCACCGTAAGCGGGCTGGATGAAAAAGATAAGATTGTGGTGAAGGTGGTGGATACCACCGGCGAAGACCTGACGCTTGCCCTGCCGCTTTGGTCGGGCATTCCCAGCGCGGAGCAAGCCCGCGCGCTGGTGGAAAACAGCCTGATGGGCGCGGAAGGATTTAACCGCGCGTTTGGTTTTTCCTCGCTGCGCGAATCGCCACACAAGGAAGCCGACCTCGTTTCGATGAGCGTTCACCTGCCGTGGAATCAGTTGATTGGCGAAGGTCTGCTGCGTTATGGATTCCGCGCCCAAGCGGCGCAGCTCACCGAACAGCTGATGAACGCGGTCATTCAAAATTTGAAGAAAAACCGCGCGTTTTATCAACGCTATCATGCCGAATCCGGCGCGGGAATTGGCGAGCGCAACGCGCTGCATGGGCTGGCGCCGGTCGGTTTGTTTATGCAAACGCTGGGGGTGAAGATTTTTTCCGCCACAAAGGTAAAGCTGGAAGGGAGAAATCCTTTTCCGTGGCCGGTGAAGATTAAATATAAGGGGTTAACCATTGTCCGCAGCGCGGAGCAGACGGTTGTGCTTTTCCAAAACGGCGAAAGCGTAATTGTAAAAGACGAAGCGCCGTGTATTGTGGAAATGTAATTGTTGAGGTCTAAAAGAGTACCTGAAACTTTTGAATTTGTCATTTCGAGCGATAGCGAGAAATCTTTTCTTCATTAGCGGGCAAGATTTCTCATCACGATGTTCGCCGAAATGACAGGTTTCAAACAATTTCTAACAAAAAAACGCCGAGGATTTGAAGCCCTCGGAGTTTTTGTTTATGTTTACCGCGCCAGCACTTTTGCCATGTGAAAGTATTCCAAATTGACCTTGCGCTTGTTGGTGATGACATCGTACAGCGGAATGAAATCCACGCCTTTGCCTTTCAGCCCGGTCATCACGCCGTGATTGCCTTCCACCAATGCTTCCACAGCTTTTACGCCCATGCGTGAGGCAAGCAAACGGTCATACGCGGTGGGCGACCCGCCGCGCTGAATGTGACCGAGAATGGTCATGCGCGTTTTGAAACCCACATCCATTTCGTCAATTTTCGCGGCAAGGTCTGTGGTGCGAATGCCCGACCCTTCGGCGTTGATGATGATGGCGTGCGTCTTTCCGCGTTTGTAGGCTTCTTCCACCGCCATGGCAACTTCTTCCACGGTGGTTGGCACTTCGGGAATGAGCGCAACCTCCGCGCCGCATACAATTGCCGCCATGACGGCTAAATATCCGCTGTTGCGCCCCATTGTTTCAATCAAAAACGCGCGTTGATGGGAAGACGCTGTGTCGCGCAGTTTATCCACCGCGTCCATGATGGTGTTCATGGCGGTATCCGTGCCGATGGCAATGTTCGTTCCCCAAATGTCGTTGTCAATGCTGCCGGGGATGCCAATCACCTTTACGCCTTGCTGCGAGAGCGCATACGCGCCGTTCATTGAGCCTTCGCCGCCGATGATGATGAGCGCGTCCATACCGGCTTCGTTCATTTTGCGGATGGCGTCGCGCTGCCCGGCGGGTTCTTGAAAGCGTTTGCTGCGGCTGGTGAGCAGCACGGTTCCGCCGCGTTGTAAAATGCCGCCCACGTCGCGCGCTCCCAACGGTTTGAACTCGCCGTTGAGCAAGCCCTCGTACCCGTGCATTACGCCAATGACGTTCATATTGTTTGCCAACGCCGTGCGCACCACAGCGCGGATTGCGGCATTCATGCCGGGCGCGTCTCCGCCCGAAGTTAAAACGCCAACCGTAAATTTATCTGCCATCTTCTTCTTTTCTTTCTGTTTCTTTTTTAATTTGATAATGGTCAAAATCGCGCGCGACCACCGTGTTGGGGAAGATGCTTTGCGCCTCGGCAAGCACATCCTTGCCGCGATACCGCCGCGAAATATGCGTGAGAATTAACTTCTTAACACCGGCATTCACAGCCAGTTCCGCCGCCATCTTTGCGGTAAGATGCGAAAACTTCTTCGCCATATCGGCTTCTTCTTCCGTGTATGTGGATTCAATCACCAGCCCGTCGGCGTCACGGCAATATTCCACCAAATTATCTGTCCGCGCCGCATCGCCAATGACAACGAACTTGCAGCCTTTTTCCCAGCCGCCCAGCACATCCTCCGGCGAAATCACGCGCCCATCCGCCAGCGTGATTGATTTGCCTGCCACCAACTCGCGCCGTTCGGGACCAAACGGCACGCCCAATTCGCTTGCTTTTTGGGCAAGGAACGGGCGGCGCGGTTTTTCCTCAAACACATAGCCAAGACAATCCGGTCCGCGGTGGGTGACGGGGATGGCTGTTACCGTAAAATCTTCTTCATCAAAAATCAAGCCGGGTTGAATTTCGGTCAACTTCAACGGCATGGGAGGTGTGATTCCGCCGCGCAGCACAACATCATACAACAGCGTATGGACGCGCTCCAGCGCCATGCGCCCGCCAAAAATTTCCAGCTCTTCAATTGATTCCCACTTCAAAAATGTGGAAAGCAAGCCGCCCAGCCCCAAAATATGGTCAAGGTGATGGTGCGTCAGCAAAACGCGCGTCAGGCGCTTAAAGCCAATGCCCGACTGCAAAATCTGGCGCTGCGTGCCTTCGCCGCAATCCACCAAAAAGCGATATTCATTGTGAGACACCACCTGCCCCGCCAGCCCGCGTTGAATGGAGGGCGCCGAAGCCGAAGTGCCGAGAAAAAGTATTTCAAACAAAATAAAATCCTTGCGTAGAATTAAACCTCCCCATTGTACCTTAAAGAAAACAGACCATTTGTGCTATAATCTTTTGGCAGTGTTTCATAAAGATGGGCTAGTCTCCACTCTCCAATCTCCACTCTCCAATCTCTCATTTGTAATGCCCCTTATCAAGCTCCCCAACTTTCAGAACCAAAATAAAAAGCCCGCCAAAACGCTTGCGCCTAAAAAGGGCGGCGGCAAATCCGCCCCCAAAGCAAAGCCCGAAGACGCGCACCCGCCCGCCCCGTCTGCTCCCCCCGCGCCAAGCTGGTGGCAGCAGCTTTCGCCGGAACGCAGGCTCGATGTCATTGGCGCCGGGCTTGCCGCGCTTGGGGTTGTCATCCTGCTTGGGCAAATCTCCGCAAGCCGCTCGCAACTCATCGGCGGCGTGATGTTCTTCCTCGCGCAAATTTTCGGTTGGGGCGTGTACGTTCTTCCGCTGGGGCTGCTGGGGTTTGGGTTGTGGCTGGTACTGCGAAAAATCGAGCGCGTCCCTCCGCCTTCACCGGAACGCATTGCAGGAAGCATCCTTCTTTTTTTGTGGCTGCTGACCAACCTGCATTTTTGGAACTCGATTCCCGAAAACGCCGAATCGCTTGCTGTGCAGGGAAAAGGCGGCGGAGCATTGGGCAGCCTGCTCATGCGCTTCATCTGGTTTTGGCTTGGCGAAACAGGCACGTTCTTTGCCCTGCTTGCATGGCTGATTATTGGAATCTCCGTCACGCTCGATAAGCCGGTATTGGAATTATTTGGATGGGCAGCCCCGCTGTTTGCCCGCCTGAAAGAAAAGATTCTTCCCCTCATCTTCAAACCGCGCAGCAAAACCGGCGCGGATTTTTCCTCCCCGCTGTTTGATTCGGTTCCCCAGCCCGACCTCGCCCCGCTCGATTCCGCTGCGCCCAAGCAGCCCCAGCATGGCAAACCGGTCCGCGCCGCAAGCGGTCCCGCTGTGATTGAGTGGAAGCTCCCCAAAGTGGAAGAGATTTTAGACGCGGGCAACGCCAAAACCATCAACGAAGAATTTATTCAAGACCGCGCGCGGTTGATTGAAGAAACGCTCGCCGCATTTGGCGCGCCTGTGCAGGTGGTTGCCATCAGCCGCGGACCTTCCATTACGCAGTTTGGCGTGGAGCCTCTTTTTATTGAAACGCGCGGCGGAATTAAGACCAAAGTCCGCGTGAACAAAATTGCCTCGCTTTCCAACGACCTTGCGCTGGCATTAGCCGCGCCGCGCATCCGCATTCAAGCGCCGGTTCCGGGGCATGGCTATGTCGGCATTGAGGTTCCAAACGATGAAATGGCGGTTGTGGCGCTGCGCGATATTTTGGAAAGCGAAGCGTTCAAGCGCAACACCAAACCGCTGGCTTTTGCGCTTGGGCGCGATGTGGCGGATAATCCCATCATCCCCAGCATTGAAAACATGCCGCATGTGTTAATTGCAGGCACAACCGGCTCCGGTAAATCAGTTTGCGTTAACTCCATTTTGACCTGCTTGTTATTGCACAATACGCCTGATGATTTGCGCCTTGTACTGGTGGACCCAAAGCGCGTGGAATTAACCGGTTACAACGGCGTGCCGCATTTGCTTGGTCCTGTGGTGGTGGAAATGGAGCGCGTAATTGGCGCGCTGCAATGGATGACCCGCGAAATGGACAAGCGCTATCACACTTTTGCTCAAGCCGGTTCGCGCAACATCGCCGATTACAACGCCAAAATGAAAGCCAAAGGCGAAAAGAAACTTCCCTATCTTGTGGTGGTGATTGACGAGCTCGCCGACTTGATGATGATTGCGCCGGACGAAACCGAAAAGACCATCACCCGTTTGGCGCAGCTCGCGCGCGCAACCGGCATTCACCTGATACTTGCCACGCAGCGCCCCTCGGTGGATGTGGTGACCGGTTTGATTAAGGCAAACTTCCCCGCGCGCATTGCCTTTGCGGTGGCTTCCAATACCGACAGCCGCGTCATTTTGGACCAGCCCGGCGCGGAAAAACTGCTCGGGCGCGGCGATATGTTGTATCAAGCTCCCGACGCGCCTTCCCCGGTTCGCTTGCAGGGCGTGTTTGTTTCAGACAGCGAAATTCACCGCCTGGTGGAATTTTGGCGCGAGCAGGCTGGCACATCCGAATCATATGCTTCACGCGATGACGATACCCCCGCAGACTCTGTTCCGATAAACGTGCCGATGAAGCAGGCGCCCCTGTGGGAAGAGATGAAAACCGAAGGCGACCCGCTGTATGATGAAGCGGTGAGCATTGTCCGCAAAGAGGGCAAGGCATCGGTTTCCATGCTGCAGCGCCGGTTGAGGATTGGTTACACCCGCGCTTCACGTTTGGTGGATACGATGGAAGATAAGGGAATTGTCGGCGCGCCGGAGGGCGGCACGCAAATGCGCCCGGTATTGGATTACGGCGATGAAAAACCGCCGGAGAGCGCGCCCGGCGGTTCGTAAACTTTATTCTTCATCCTCTTTCTTTTTGAATGGGGAAGTTCTAAATACAACCGTATTATGTTCCGGCGCGTTTGCCGACCTGTCATCGGAATCTTTCGTGCTTCGATTGGGCAGGCGCGAGCCGCGCATGAACACAATATTCACCCCCGCAAGCGAAAGCATATCGCCTGAATATAAAAGTCCTTGACTGATGCGCTGTCCGTTGATGTATGTTCCGCCGGATGAGTTTAAATCAAAGAAGACGAAATTACCGCGAATCAAACGAATTTCAAGATGGCGGCGCGAAACGCGCGGGTCGTCCAGCACAACGTGATTATCAAGGTTGCGCCCGATGGTGGTGACCGTGCGCGTAATTTGAATGGTGTGCGAGCCTTCGATGATTAAAAAGACATCTGTCGGCATGGGGTCTTCGGCAGAGGCGGGATACGTTTCATGTGTCATGGCTGCTCAAGCGGTTGGCTTGCTCCTTGCATTTAAGGCGGACTCAATTTGAACTTGTGCAAAATCAAGCCTTTTTCGTTAATTGACCACCGGCGGACCGCAATCTGTGGTCTGCGGTCACATTTCGGGAGTTTTGCGTCACTCTTTTTCTATTTTACCGAATGTTTATTGGATTTTTTTCAGCGAGAGAAATACATCCACGACATGCGGGTCAAAGTGCGCGCCGGAAAGTTCTTGAATTTGGCGGCGCACATCAGCGGGGATTAATCCCTTGCGGTAGGGGCGGTCCGATACCAGCGCGTCCCAAACGTCCACCACCGCAAAAATTCGCGCGGCGAGCGGAATCTCCTCGCCTTTCAATCCGCGCGGGTAGCCCGTCCCATCCCATTTTTCATGGTGGCAGTAGGGAATATCCAGAGCGGGGCGCAAAAATTTAATTGGGTAAAGCATTTCATACGCATACAGCGGATGCTTTTGCATCATCAGCCGTTCTTCAGGGGAAAGCGGACCGGGCTTGAGCAAAATGCCGTCGGGGATTGCCATTTTGCCGATATCGTGCAGCAGCGCGCCGCGCGTGATGTGAACAAGCGCTTCATCATCCACGCCGATGGCTTTGGCAAGCCGCTGGGTGAGCGCCGTCACCCGCTGCGTGTGACCTTCGGTTTCGCGGTCGCGCAAATCCAGCGCGCGCACCCAGCCTTCCAGCGTTGCCTGATAGGCTATTTGCAATTCTTCGTTGCTGTCCTGCAAATCGTCAAACAGTCTGGCATTGTGAATGGCAACCGCCGCCTGATTGGCAAACGCCGAAATTAATTTTAAGTCATCGCTGCCGAAAATTCCCTTGTGGACGCGGTGGTCAACATAGATGACGCCGATTAACTCGTCTTTGATTTTGAGCGGCGCGCACAAAATGGAAATCAGGCGCAGCGCGGCAACGCTTTGCTGGCTGGAAAAACGCGGGTCATCCTGCGCGTTGGTGGTCACCACTGCTTCGCCGCTTTCGGCAACCTGCCGCACCACCGTGCGGCTGATGGAAAAGGAATTATGGTCGAGTTCTTCGCGGCTGACTCCGCGCGCCACGCGGATTTTCAACTCGCCATCCGCTTCGCGCAGCATGAGGAATCCGCGTTCCGCGCTGGTTAATGCCACAAGCGAATCCATGACCACTTCCAGCACGCGGTTTAATTCCAGCGATGAGTTGATTGCGCTGCCGATGCTCATCAGCGCGCCAACCTGTTTCTGGCTGGCGGAGGAATAGCCCGCGATGTTGTGTTTTATTTCTTCCATCACGGCGGTCACATCCGTCAAGTCGCGCAGCACCAGCGAGGTTTTGCCGTGATTGCTGCGAGTCAAATGTTTTATGACTCGTTTGAGCGTTTTGTCCACATCCTCTATTTGGGCTTGTATGGTTTGAATGTCATATTGCTTTGCCGACATGAATTGCTTCCCGTTGTTTGTAATAAAATAAAAAAAGGAAGGGCGGGGATAATATTCATCCCCTGCTGTGATGGACAGGGGATGAATGAAACATTAAGGCTGCGGCTCTTTAACTTCCGCCTCAAAACTGATTTGCACTGAGGCTTTTAATGTGTTGTACACCGAGCAGTATTTTTCCGCGCTCAGCGTTATTGCCTTGCGGACTTTTTCCGCATTCAGACCTTTGCCGACGGCGTGAAAGCGAAGATGTATTTTGCGGAACGCCCACGGCGGGTCTTCATCCTGCTCGCTTTCCGCGCTGACTTTTAATTCCTGCAAGTCCTGTTTTTGTTTTTGTAAAATCTCCACCACGTCATACGAAACGCAGCCAATTAATGACATTGGCAGCAAGTCGGATGCTTTTACCCCTTTTGGTTTTTTCATCACAATTTGATAGCTGTCATCGTCCGCGAGCGTAAATTCGTCTTTTGGATTCCAAATGAGGTACACCGGTTTGTTTGCCATGTTTGTAGTATAGCATTAAATATTCTGTAAAAAATGTTCATGCCGCTGGTGCGGCGAATTTCAGTTAAAGTCTTCACGCAAAACCATGTAACGCTTGCCCCGCGCGGCAAGCAGGTTGCATTGCGTTTGCTCACCACAGTCGGTGCAGCATTTTCCGTCGGGACCGATTTCAAGCAGTTTGCCTTTTTTGACCAGCAGGTCAATCATCGCCAGCACGGCGGAGGGCTGCGCGTTCATGGCGCGGCTGATTTCGGAAAGGCTCATGCCGTTTTCTTTACCTTCAAGGAATTGAATGAGTTGGGTAAGCATTACATAAATCCCAGCAGCAGCCCGCCTTGATAGACGATAAACGCGGCAAGCCACGCCACAGCGGTCTGATACACGGCGGACATTGCCGCCCAAGACGCGCCAAATTCATGCTTGATTGCGCCGAGCGTTGCCACGCATGGCACATATAACAGCACGAACACCAAAAGCGAAGCCGCGCTGAGCGGGGTAAAGCGTTCGCGCAGCGCCGCGCTTAAGGCGGTATCTTCGCTTTCGGCTTCTTCATCCATCAAGTTAATGCCGGCCACGCTTAATAAAATTTTGCCGGAGGTGATGGCTGCTTCCGCAAAGCCCCGCCCCGCGCCGATGAGTTCTTCACGGAATGAAAGCGGTTCGCTTTCCGCAGTTTCTTCGCCGCCGAGATAAATTTGGCTGAGGGCGCTGACGACAATTTCCTTTGCCATAAAGCCCGCCACCAACGCGCCGCCGCTTTCCCAATTGCCAAACCCCAGCGGTTTGAAAATGGGCGAGAGCGCGCCGCTGACTTTGCCAAAATATGAATTGCGCTGGTCGCTCACGCCGAAGGGCATATTTAACAACATCCACATGATGATGGATGTGAACAGAATCAACGTGCCAGCCTTGCGGACAAATTCGCGCGTGTTTTCCCACATATGAATCAATACGCTTTTTAAGGCGGGCATTCGGTAGGGCGGAAGTTCCAGCACGAAAGCGGAGGAAATATCCGGCTTAAGAATGGTGCGGGTGAAGACCATGCCTGCCAGCATGGCGACGATGATTCCCAGCGCGTACATGCCCCAAATGACCGTGCCTGCGCGCGCGCCGAAAAACGCCAGCCCGAAGACGACATATACCGGCAGCCGCGCCGAGCAGGACATAAGCGGAACCAGCAGCGCGGTGAGCACTCTGTCTCGCCGCGAGGCAATGGTGCGGGTGGCGTAAATCGCGGGGACGGCGCAGCCGAATCCCAAAATCATGGGAATAAAAGATTTGCCATGCAAGCCGACAACGCGCATGAATCTATCCATCACAAACGCGGCGCGGGACATGTAGCCCGAATCTTCGAGCAGCGCGAGAAAGAAATATAAGATGAGCAATCCCGGCACAAAGACCAACACGCCGCCCACGCCCGCAATTGCGCCGTCCACCACGAGCGAGGTGAGCCACGCGGGAGCAGATACGAGGGTAAGCAAAAACCGCGCTCCGTTTGCAATCGGTCCGTTGATGACCGCGTCCGTCCAATCCAAAAACGGCGAGGATACGTCAATCACAATGCGGAACATGAGATACATGATGAGAAAGAAAAACGGCAGCCCAAGCCATTTATGCGTGACGATGTCGTCCACGCGGTCGGTGAGGGTGATGCGGTCAATTTGCGGGCGGATGAGAGACTGGCGCGCCACGCCGTTGATGAAGCCGTAGCGTTTGTCGGCGGTGATGAGGTCCACGTCGTCGCCGAGCATGTCGGTGAGGCGCGCCGCGCCTTGCTTTGCGCGGGCGATGATTTCTTTGCCTTGCGGAATCTGTTCCACCCGCGAGAGAATCTCCGCATCGGATTCAAGCAGTTTTACCGCCAGCCAGCGGCGCGGATATTTGCCTGTGTCAAATTTTGTTTCTTCAAAGGCGGTCAGCAGTTTGGCGATTTCGCGCTCCACTTTGCTGCCGTAATCAAGTTTGAATGTTGGATTCATAAGACCTGTGGGGATGAGGGAGAAATTTATTTTTTCGCAACACGAACGGCGGTGGAGATTAATTCCTCAATTCCTTTGCCTTTGTTGGCGGTGGTGAAAACAATGGGGATGCCGCCCAGCATTTGCGAGAGCGCGTCCGCTTTGATTTGCGCGCCGTCTTTGATTAGGTCATCCGCCATGTTGAGCGCAATCACCACCGGGGTTTCCATTTCCAAAATTTGCACGGTGAGATACAAATTGCGCTCAAGGTTGGTTGCGTCAATCACGTTAATCACCACGTCGGGATGTTCTTCGATAATGTAATCGCGCGCGATGATTTCTTCGGGCGTGTATGCGGTCAGGCTGTACGTGCCGGGCAGGTCCACGATGTTAATGGCAAATCCATCGCGTTCTATGCTGCCCTCTTTTTTTTCAACGGTTTTGCCGGGCCAGTTGCCGGTGTGTTGATGCAAGCCGGTCAGCGCGTTGAAGATGGTGGTTTTGCCTGCGTTGGGGTTGCCTGCCAAGGCAATGGTGATTTCTTGCATACTGTTTCTTGCGCCTTGTTATTCATTCAATGTCACTTCAATATGCGCGGCTTCTTCTTTGCGCAGCGCAAGGTGATAGCCCTTGATGAAATATTCCACCGGGTCGCCCATGGGCGCGTTTCGCTCAATCAAAATTGTTTCGCCGCGAATGATGCCCATCTCCACAAAGCGGCGGCGCAGCGCGCCCGCGCCTTTAATATCGGTAATGGTTGCCCGCTGCCCGGGTTGTAACAGGTGAAGTTGTGTTGTTTGATTCATGGTTTCCTTTTATTTAACTCAAGTTGCTACTCTTGCTTAATTTTTTACCGCAGAGGCACGGAGGACGCGGAGAAATTCATTAAAAACTCTGCGCCCTCTGCGACTCGGCGGTTCAAAACAGGCAAAATCCTTCTTCCTTTTTGAAGGCGGCAACTTGCGTTATTTAACAAAAATAAACTGCGCCAGAGAAAGCCCCAGCGCGGCGGTTTTATGTTCCACTTGCAAAATCAGCGTATTGTCCGGCGCAGCCTCAATCAATTTGATTTTTTTGCCGGGCAAAATATTGCGCTCTTGAAAATACTTTAATACTTCGGTGGATGTGGCGTTAATGGCAAGGATGGCGCGCTCCGTTCCGATTTGCATTTCAGCCAGCGGAATTCCGGTCAACGGGACAAACGCGCCTTTCTCGTCGGGGATGGGGTTTCCGCGCGGGCAGGTTTTGGGGTCGCCTAAAAATTTTGCCAGCGCTTCGGTTACTTCCGGCGCGGTGGCGTGTTCCAGCGCGCAAGCCAGCTCGTAAATTTTTGCCCATTCAATTTTGAGATGGTTGTATAGAAAAACCTCCCATAACCGCTGACGGCGAATGACATTTGCGGAAATATCGCGCCCTTTTTTTGTAAATGAAACGCCTTTGTAGGGGATGTGGTTCACCAATCCCTGCTCGACGAGTTTTTTTATCATCTCATTGGCGGAGACTGCGGAAACTTGCAGCCGTTCCGCAATTTTGGGAATGGAAGCGCCCTCTCCGCCGTTGACCTCGGCGATGGCTTTCAAGTACATTTCAATGCTTTCGCTCAATTGTTCCATTTTTGTAAGGTTTGCCCGTGCAAAATCATAAGGCTTGCCTTATTATTTCACGACAAGCCGTTTTTGAGAAGAGACAAAAGTCACAAGCGCGTATGACAAATATGCATGGGTTGTTTGATTCGATTCGATTGGTATAATCGCGCAAAGGCATTTTTCAACTATGAAACATCTCTGGTCACCGTGGCGTATGAAATATATTGAACAACATAAAAAAGATGACGGCTGCGTTTTCTGCATTGCGCAAGCCAAGCCCGACGGCGCGGAAAATTTGATTGTTTTTCGCGGCAGTCTTTCTTACGTTATTCTTAACCGCTTTCCCTATACCAGCGGGCATCTTATGGTGATTCCCTTTCAACATGTCCCCAACATTGAAGAATTGGATTCAGCCACCCGCGCCGAAATGATGGAACTGACATCAAAAAGCATGACGGTCTTGCGCGGCATTTACAAACCGCACGGCTTTAATATGGGCATGAACATTGGCGAGGCGGCGGGCGCGGGCGTGCTGGGACATGTTCACATTCACGTTGTTCCGCGCTGGAACGGCGACACAAATTTCATGTCCACACTGGGCGAAGTGCGCGTGCTGCCCGAAACGCTAGAAGAAACGCACAAACGGGTGAGGGGTGGGTTTTTGAGTTCATAAAATAATGCGCGCATAAAAAACCCGCTGATTTTGGTCAGCGGGCTTTTTTTACCGGCAGGGTTCGCGGTGCGCGTCAAGCAAAAGATTCTTTTTGAGCGAGTTGAAATTCATGTTGTTTGCCTGCGCGCAAAAATCGGCGGTGTTCAATTCATATTCAATGTTGAAAACGGGCTTGCCCGCATTAATGAATGGCAAAAGCAGATTGCATTCGTTGTAATAAAAACATTGCTCGTTCAACGACCAATCAAAATAATGAACCAGCGTGGGAATTTGAGCAAGGTCGTTCTTCAAGCCTATGGCAAGCCCGCGGCTGTGGGCGGCATGGGCGAGGAAAAGATTGTAGTTGAGCTGGTCCTGCGCGGTGAGCGGCATTCCGCTGTCGTTGGCGTAGCCGTCAACGTTGTCGGGGTCCACCCCGTCGAAGCCTTTGGATTTGCACATATCCATCCGCGCTGTCATAATCGGCGCAAGGATGTCAATGCGGCGGATGTCGAGCCATTTTTCATCCGCCCAGCCGTCGAGCGTTTTTCCCAGCACATACGCGGGGAATTGATTGGCGTCCGCGCGCCAATTTTCCCATGAACCGGCGCTGAAATAACACATGACTTTAATGCCGCGCGCGTGCAGCGCATCCACAGTGGATTTGGGCGTATCCGCGCCATCCAGATTATAGACTTGCACATCAAGACTGGTGTCAATCGTCCCCGTGTATTGAATTTGCCATGAATTGACCACGCCCGGCTGCCAATAAGCGCCGCCGGGCAGCGGCGCGGAATAGGTGACAGAAATTGATTCGTAATCAATCAAGGCGTCGCCCAGCGCGTTGTTCGATTGAAGTTGCAGGCGCATTTCCCTGCCTGTTCCTATAAAACGCGCATACGGCGCGGGGATATTAAACGTGAAGAGGGTCCACTTGCCAAAAACCGCATTTGCATTCGAGCCGATTTTCACCCATGCGCGTTGATTCCAATCATAGATGCGCCATGTCCACACTTGCATGGAGGCGGGCAATCCGCGGTAATTTATGCGGACTTTCATTCCGCTGATATTGGTTTTTACAATATGCGGCGGCAAATAAAATTTTCCATACCCGCGATACCCACCCCCCGGCGTGTTAAAGGAGACATATTTTGACGCGGTGTTTTGCGCGCTGCTTTGGTCGCGGAACGCCAGCGCGCTGACCGCGCCGGTTTTGCTTCCGCTTAAATTCACCAGCGATTTGGGCAAAATGGTCGCTGTCACTATGGCAGGGGCGGGCTGGGGGGCAAACCCAAAATTGACGAACGGGACAAACAAAACCAGAAGAAAAAGCGCGCGAAGTGATTTCATGTCATCTCTTTTCTTTATCTATATTAATTCTATCCCCCAATGCAATCTTTTCAGGTACGCCGCTGGTACTAAAATCAGCAGGCGCGTGATGTTATTTCACCACCGGCAATGGCTCGCCGTATAGTTTGCGGTGTACCACGCTCAATGCGCGGACTTGTTCCGCCGCGTGATATGAAGACCGCACCAGCGGATTGGACTCGACCCATTTGAACCCAATCGAATAGCCAAACTCGCGCAGCTCGGCAAATTCCTCCATCGTGTAATATCTGTCCATCGGCATGTGTTTTTTGCTTGGCTGTAAATACTGCCCAATGGTGAGGATGTCCACGCCCCAGCTGCGTTGGTCGCGCATGACTTGTTTCACTTCTTCCATCGTTTCGCCAATGCCAACCATAATGCCCGATTTTGTCAATACATCGGGGTCAAGTTTTTTTGCGTTGGAAAGCGTTGCAGCCGCCCATGCGTAATTATCCTGCGGCTGAATGATTTTGAACAAGCGCGGCACGGTTTCAACATTGTGATTCAAAATTTCAGGGCGCGCGTCCATGACGATTTTCAAGGCTTCAATGCTTCCCTTAAAATCGGGAATCAATACCTCAATGGAACAGCCGGGCAAGAGCTCGCGGATGCGGCGGATGACCATGGCAAAAATCGGGGCGCCGCCGTCGCGCCGTTCATCGCGGTTGACGGATGTAATCACGGCATGTTTCAAGTTCATCGCTTTGACGGCTTGCGCCACGCGTTCGGCTTCGCCCCAATCCAATAACGCGGGCTTGCCGTGTTTAATGTCGCAAAACGCGCATGAGCGCGTGCAAACATCGCCGAGCATCAAAAATGTTGCCGTGCCGCTGCCCCAGCATTCGCCGAGGTTTGGGCACATGGCTTCTTCGCACACGGTGTGCAGTTCTTTTTTACGCATCAGCCCGTGCAGCCATTCGTATGTTTCGCCCGAAGGCGCGCGCACCTTAATCCAATCGGGTCGGCGCAGCGGCTTTGCTTCGGGGCTTGGGGTAATTCTGTCTCTTGTGGGGGTTGCTGGCATGTATAAAAATCCTTATCTCACGTCATTGCGAGCGCAGCAAAGCAATCTCCTATCATTGGGAGGCTGCTTCGTCCCTCGCAGCGGCATTTATTTTTTCTTTACGATTAATCTCAATCCGCGTACTTCGACGACTTCGACCAAATCTCCCTTACGAATGGGGTCTGACCCTTCGGCTTTTTCCGCGCTCCACAGTTCGCTTTCCAACTGGACCTGCCCCGCGTCTTTCACCGCCGTGCGGGCGGTTCCTGTTTTGCCAACCAAAGCCTCCACCCCGGTTTGGATTTTTCCGCGCAGGGAGCGAATCACATAAAACATGAGCAGGAAGAAAATCAGTCCGATGACGAGTCCCGTTCCCACCACCAGCGGAACAGACACGCGCTGAAACTCCGGCGTGCCGGGCGAGTTGAACAACACCAGCGCGCCGATGATGAATGAAACAACGCCTGCGGCGGTTAACGCGCCGTGCGTGGGCGCGTTCACTTCAAGGATAAACAGGACAAACGCAATGATGATGAAGATTGCTCCAAACCAGTTAACCGGCAGCACGCCCACGCCATAAACCGCCAGCGTAACGCACACCGCGCCGATGAAGCCCGCCACCCATCCGCCCGGGCTGGAAATTTCAATAAGGATTGCCTGCACGCCGATGGCGAGTAACAGAAAGGCAATGTTCGGGTCGGTGAGCATGAGCAGAAACGACTCGATGAAACTCATCTCCAACGGTTGAATGATGACGCCTGTGGTGTTCAGCTTGCGCGTTTCATCTTTGAGGCTCACTTCAAACCCGTTCAGTTTGCCCAGCAGGCTGGATGTGTCGTTTGCAATGAAATCAATCAACCCAACTTGCAGGGCTTCTTCCGCTGTCACGGCTTTGGCGGTTTCTATCATCGCTTCGGCAAGTTCCACTGCTTCCGCGCCGCGCGGCTCAACGAGCGAGCGGGCTTTGGCGCGCAGTAATTCCTTGACCTTTGATTCCATCGTGGATTGAATATCCTCGCCCGAACTGCTCACCGGGCTTGCCGCGCCAATTGTCGTGCCGGGCGCCATTGCCGAAGCGTGACCCGCCATCGTAATCAATGCGCCTGCGCTGCCTGCAATTGCCTCGCGCGGCGCGACATAAATCACCACAGGCACGTCGCTGTTTTTGATTTCTTCGATGATTTCGAGCATAGTATCCACGCTGCCGCCCGGCGTATTCAACTCGATGATGAGGACTTCCGCGCCGCGCTGCCCGGCGGTTTTGATTCCGCGCTTGAAATATTCCAGCATGGGCGGCGTAATTGGACCTTCCGCCGTCATCACCAGCGCGGAACGCCCGGTCTGCGCGAAGGCTGGCGTGAAAAGGAAAACAAGAATAACCGCAAGAAAAAGGGAGCGAACTGTTTTCATGCGCAGGATTATAAACGCTATCCCTTTACCACCTGCAGCGCGTTTGGCAAAATTTCAACTTTAATTTTTTTCAAATTGCTTCCAAAACTGGTGAAGATTTCCCCATCCGCGTGGATGTAAAGCGGAAGGTCGGAGGCGAGTTCCATCGTCTTAAAACTCCCCATGCGAATTTGCTTAAAGCGCGGATGCGTGCCGTTCATAAACTCCGGCACAAGCCGAAACATGGTGGCGCGCGAAACTTTGGTGACGATGGCGTATTCCAATTTGCCGTCGTTGTTTTTGGCTTCTGGCGCAATCATAAACCCGCCGCCTTCGCGCGGTCCGTTGCACAATGTGACCATGAGCGCGCTGGTTGCCATTTCTTCGCTTTCGGTTTTGATTCTCATGTTTGCCGGGTTGTGATTCAGTACAATTGTTTGTATGACCGCCGTGAGATACATCAAAAACCCTTTCACAATCGGAAGTTTATGCGAGCGGATGGTTACCACCGCATCGAAGCCAATGCCGAGCGTGTTGTCAAAATATTCCTTGCGTCCGTTTTCGTCGGTGAGCATTCCAACATCCACAGGCAGAATGTTTTCCGCTTTCAGCACATGCGCCAGCGCGCGCGATGATTTTTGCGTTATGCCTATGGAGTAGGCAAAATCGTTTCCGGAGCCGATTGGCACAACGCCCATGATGGGGCGTTTTTCCGCTGGAACTTGCATGAGACCGTTCATCACTTCATGCGCGGTGCCGTCGCCGCCCATGGCAACCACCATGTCGTATCCTTCTTCGGCGGCTTGCTTTGCCAGCTCAATCGCATGGGTGGGATACACCGTCCCGCTCCACGTCAGCTCGCCCTTGAATTCCTGCGCGATGGGGCGTAAATCGTTCGCGGTTTTCCACGCGCGTCCCATATCTGCCATCGGGTTAAGAATTAATTTGACTTTGCGGGGCATGTAAATTCTCCATTTTTTTTTAATGTTTGCGCAGGGCACGTTTTCTTTTTAAATGTTTGCGTAGGGCATGTTCTCTTTTTAATTTTTTGCGTAGGGCGCGTTCTCTTACGCGCCCGTCGGCATAAGATGCTTTGCTTCATAAGTCTGTCCTACGACTTGATTAACCCCGCAGCAGGAATTTTGTTGTGCTATTTTTTTTGATGATTCATCAAAGGGGGAAGCGGTCCGGTGCTTTTCTTTGCCACCACATAAGACCCGCGGTGATGCTTCTTGCCCTGATACAACGCCGCATCCGCTGCGCGTAATAAATCCCCCGCGATGGTGGTGTGCATGGGGTACACGGCAATGCCCGCCGTAATGCCCACATGGAAAGATTTGCCGCTTTGGTAGGGCATGGTCAGTTCAAGCAGCGATTCAATCATCTTGCGCGTAACGGTTTCCGCGCCCTGCAAGCCGGTATTGCGCAGCACCAACGTTAATTCATCGCCGCCGTAGCGCGCCAAAAAATCCACCTCGCGCACCATGCCTGCCAGATGGCGAAAAATTTTTCGCAGCATTTCATCGCCCACAGCGTGACCAAACGTATCGTTAATTTCTTTGAAGCCGTCCAAGTCCATCATCACCACCGCAAATTCCGTATCCATGCGGCGCGCATAACGGATTTCTTCTTGAAGACGTTCATCCAATGCGCGGCGATTGGGCAGCCCGGTGAGCGTATCGGTATTCGCCAAATCCATCACCATTTGATGCAGCCGCGCGTTGGAAATTGCCACCGCAGCCTGGTCCGCCAGCAGCGAAAGCAGCCGCAGTTCCGACTGGGTGAACGCGCCTTTCACCGAACGCGAAAGATTCATCACGCCGGAAATTTTCTCATTCGCAATCAGAGGAATGCTGATAATTGAGCCGAGATAATCCCTTGGAAGGTTTTTGTATAAAGGATGCGAAGCCATATCTTCTATAATGATTGGCTCGCCTTTTCTCACCGCCGAATATGTAATGCCGTTTGGGCGCGGGTTGTGAATGGGCTTGTTCAACTCGCCCGCCGCATTCAGCGACGCGCCAAAACTTAAGCCTTCCTCCGAATATAAATAAATATGCGCCGCGTACGAATTTTTTACCAGCCGCATTGCCTCGGTCACCACTGAGTTTAATACCTCCTGCAAATTTAACGTGGAAGTAAGACTCAAACTTAACCGCTTCAATGCGTCCAACTCATCCGCCTGCTGACGCACCATCATCAACAACGAATAATTTGAAATCAGTTGCCGCGTGATTGATTGAATGGCATCATCTGTTTTGGAGCCGTTTGGAAAAAGTTGCGAAGCTTCTGCCAACGCCTGAATCAACTTGAGAATCTCCACCTTGTTTTCAGTTGGGACAGTTTCGTCATCTTTAATTAATTTCAGCGCGCGGCTAAAAATTTGGTTTCGCTCTTCGTGAAGGTCCATATCGCCTTTTTCTATAAATTATACGACCATTTCAGCCCAAAAACGTCATGTGTTAGAATTCACATATCATTTTTTTTTGCAAGAGGTTTCCCGTGACACACACAAACAAACCCGCGCCCGCCACTCCCCTCAAGCCCCGTCAACGCGCCATCCTTATCGGCGCTTCCGGCGGCATTGGCGCCGCGCTTTCACGCAAACTCGCCCGCGAAGGTTTTACTCTTGCGCTGGTGGATTATAACGAAAAAGCCGCGCAAGAGTTAGCCGCTGAATTAAATAAAACCGCAGGGCAGACGATTGCCCTCGCCTATGGACATGATGTGACGAAGTACGCCTCCGTCCCCGACCTGCTGCGCCGCATCCTCGCGGATTTGGGCGGCGTGGATAGTTTTATCTATGTGGCGGGCTATATCTACTTCCCCAAACTGGATGAATACAACTTCGCGCAAGACTTGAAAATGACCGAAGTCAACCTGCTTGGCGCAATGGCGTGGATGGGCGCGATTGCCCCCATGTTCCAAAACGCCAAACGCGGGCAAATCGTCGGCGTCTCTTCCGTTGCGGGCGACAGGGGACGAATTGGCAACCCGGGCTACAACGCCTCCAAAGCAGGTCTTACCAACTATATGGAAGGACTCCGCAACCGCCTCACCCGTCATGGCGTAAATGTGCTGACTGTCAAGCCCGGCATGGTCAAAACCGACATGCTCAAACTGCCCGGCGCGCCCAAACCCATGCTCGCCGCCGAACCCGAACAAGTGGCAAACTTGATTTGGGACGGCATGAAAAAACGCAAACAAACCATCTACGTCACCGGCATTTGGAAGCTGGTCATGCTGGTCATTCGTCACATCCCATCGTTTATTTTCAGACGGCTTAATTTTTAATTTGCAAGACGTGACAGGTTTGTAAAACCTGTCACGTCCACCGAGTACACATGGACATTACCCAACACTTTACCCAGCTCGAAAATTTTGGACATTCGCACAGCGCGCCCGCGTACTTTCTTAAAGTCAACATCCCCGAAGAAATTCATCAAACATTTGAATACGCAAAAAAATTCGGTCTGACTGTTACCGCGCGCGGAGCGGGACGCAGCTACAACGATGCCGCGCTCAACGGCGGCGGCATTGTGCTGGATATGCGCGGCATGAACGCCATCACCCGCTGGGATAAATCCACCGGAAAAATCACCGCGCAGCCCGGCGTTACGCTTGAACAACTTTGGCAAAAAGTCGAACCCGATGGCTGGTGGCCCCCCGTTGTTTCGGGAACGATGCGCACCACACTGGGCGGTTGTCTCGGCGCAAACATTCACGGAAAAAACAATTTCAAAATGGGAACATTCGGCGAGCATGTCGTGGAGTTTGATGCGATTCTCCCCACCGGCGCGGAAGTGACCTGCTCCCCAACCAAAAACGCCGACCTGTTTTACGCCATCATCAGCGGGCTGGGCATGTTGGGCATCATCACCTCGGTGACGCTGCAAATGAAGCGCATCCATTCCGGTCTGCTGCGCGTGGACGCCTTCCCCGTCCGCAATTTGCGCGAACAGCTCACCGCCTTGCAGGAGGGCGCGCCCAACTCCGATTACATCGTCGGCTGGCTGGATGGGCTGGCGGGTGGCGGCGCTTTGGGGCGCGGACAAATTCACGCCGCGCATTATCTCCGCGAGGACGAAGACCCCAATCCGCGTGAGACGATGAAGATTGAAAATCAAGTGCTGCCGCCGTATATCTTTGGCGTGTTTCCAAAAAATTTATTGCATCACTTCATGTCGCCGTTTATGAACAACATTGGCGCATGGGGCATAAACACCGCCAAATATCTCGTCTCTTTGCGAAAGCATACGTTTACCCAATCACATGCCGCGTTTCATTTTCTTTTGGATTACGTCCCCGGCTGGGAATTTTCCTACGGCAAGGGCGGACTCATCCAGTATCAATCCTTTGTCCCCAAAGAAAACGCGGAAGCGGCGTGGACGGAGATGCTTCGCCTCTCGCATAAAAATCGCCTGCCTACCTATCTGGGTGTGACCAAACGCCATCGCCCCGATAAATTTTTGCTCACTCATGCGGTGGACGGCTTCTCGCTGGCGATGGATTTCAAAGTGACAAACGCCAACCGCGCCAAACTCAGCGCCATGCTGCAAGAATTTGACAAAATTATCTTGCAGGCGGGCGGAAGATTTTACTTTGCCAAAAACAGCGAAACTTCCGCGCAAACCGCGCAGGCATTTTACGGCAAAGCCACTGTGGAAAAATTCCGCAAGTTGAAAAAACGCTGCGACCCGCACGGCTTGCTTGAATCGGATTTGTATCGCAGGATTTTTGGGGAAGTTTAATCAAGGATGAAGGATGAAAGGTGAGGGATGAAGATTTCCTGTAACCTGCTGCCTGTAACTTGTAACTCGTAACTCGTAACTCGTAACTTATCCCAATTAAATGATTATCGAAGACCTCGGCTTGATTGAATACGAATCCGCGCGGAGTCTGCAAGAAGCATACGCAGCGGAGATTGCAGACGGAGACCGCCCGCCGACTTTGCTGCTGCTGGAACATCCCCATGTTTATACGTTTGGCAGAACAGGCAATGCGAAAAATTTACTTTGGAATGAATCGCAGCTAAAACAAAAGGGAATTTCCACACATTGGGTGGACAGAGGCGGCGATGTAACCTATCACGGTCCCGGGCAGTTGGTGGGGTATCCGTTGATTCCGTTAAATCCAATTAGACCTGACAGGTCTCATAATGATATGAAACCGGTCAGGTCTGACTACGTTGGTTACATCCGCAATCTTGAAAAAATGCTCATCATCACCCTTGCCCGTTTCGGCATTGTTGCCGGTCAGCGCGTTGGCAAAACCGGCGTGTGGGTTCAAGCGGATGTGTATTCCCGCTGCCCGCGCTGCAAGCCGGAGGAGAGGAACAGCCCCGCCAAGATTGCCGCGATTGGAGTTAAAGTGGATGCGCGCGGAGTCGCCCGTCATGGCTTTGCTTTGAACGTCAATCCAGATATGAGTTACTTTGAAGGAATCATCCCCTGCGGTTTAACCGACCCCGTCGTTTCCCTTGCCGATTTGCTTGCCCCTGTTCCAGATATGCAAACGGTGAAAGATGAAGTTAAAAAATCTTTTCACAAAATTTTCGCCAACTAACTTGTGTTCCGCGCTGTCATTTTGAAGGAGCGATAGCGGCTGAGAAATCTTGATTTTCTGTTTTACATGTATAAGATTTCTCCTCGCTTGCTCTCTCACATTCGTTTGAGACAAGGCTCGTCGAAATGACAAAATTGCTTGCCAATTACCAATCACCAATCACCAATTACCAATTCACCACCCCTTACCTTGCCCCTCTTCTCCCAAACTGCTTTTCCAGCATATCCACTGAAAGATGAATCATCGTCGGTCTGCCGTGCGGGCAGGTGCGCGGAGATTGGCACGCTTCCAAATCATTTAATAACGCGCGCTGCTCTTCGTGGGTGAGCGTTTGTCCGCCCTTCACCGCCAGCCGCTTGCACACGCGCCCCGCCACCTTCGCTTCGATTTCATTTTGCAGCGGAGATTCGTCCTCCTCAAAATCTTCCACCAATGCGCGCAGCGCGGAAGCAGGGTCGCCGCCTGCGAACAAAACAGGCATGGCGCGCACTTGAAACGTATTCGCGCCGAATTCTTCCACTTCAAACCCAAATTGATTCAAAAACGGCAGTTGTGGAATTAATGCCTTTGCCGATTGCGGCGGCAGGGTCACCACTTCGGGCGCGAGCAACGCCTGCGAGGGAATTTTGCGAGTCTCGCGCTGCGCCATCAACTTCTCAAACAAGACGCGCTCATGCGCCGCGTGCTGGTCTATCAAATACAACCCGTCTGGACCTTCCGCCACGATGTATGTCGAGCCAATTTGACCGATGAGTCTTAACAACGGAACGCCGCCAACTGATAACTGGTTGCTGGTGACTGGAGATTGGTGATTGATAATTGGAGATTGCTCATTAGATACGGGATGCGAGTTACGGGATACTGATGTTTCTTCACCATCGCCCTGTAACGTGTAACCTGTATCTTGCAACCCGTCATCGTGCGCAATCGTCCAATCTATCCCCACTTCTCTTCTTTCACTTTGCGCGGAGCGATTCCCCCACAACTGCGGAGAAACCGAAGTCACGGGCGTGTATGCCAGCAATGCCTTTCGTGCGGAACGCTGCACAAAACTAAACACTTTGTCTTGACTCTTAAAGCGCGCTTCCGCTTTGGTGGGATGTACGTTCACATCCACCTCTTCGGGGTTCATTTCCAAAAACAGCGCGGTCAGCGGGTAACGCCCGACCATCAATAAAGTGTGATATGCCTGCAAGAGCGCGGTGGTTAAAGAAAATTCCTGCACCCAGCGCCCGTTGATAAAGAACGTAATTTCCTTGCGGTTCGAGCGCGTAAGCGATATGGGGCTGATAAAGCCGGTGAGCGACATGCCGTCTTCTTCCGCCATCACTTCCAGCATTTGCTTGGCAACATCCACGCCGTACAGCGCGGCGAGAATCGCCCGCCTGTCGCCATCGCCCGCCGTTTGCAATGTGACCTGCCTGCCGTCCGTGACCTTAAACCGCACGCGCGGATACGCCAGCGCATAGCGCGTGACGAGCGAATCAATTGCGCGTTTTTCGGTCATGTCGGTTTTCAAAAATTTCAAGCGCGCAGGCACGTTATAAAAAAGATTCTCCACGCGCACCACAGTCCCCAAAGGCGCGCCGACTTTTTCCACCTTGCCAAAAATGCCGCCCTCCACTTTCAAGCGCGCGCCTTCTTTGGAAGACGCAACGCGCGAAGTAATTGTCATGCGTGAGACTGAGCCGATGGAAGCCAGCGCCTCGCCGCGAAACCCCAATGTGGTAATGCGAAACAAATCTGCGGATTGCGTTAACTTCGAGGTCGCGTGACGCATCGCGGCGAGTTCCAATTCATCGGCGGGGATTCCGCTGCCATCGTCGGCAACCTCCACCAAAGTCCGTCCCGCGTCCACAATTGAAATCGCAATACTTTTTGCGCCCGCGTCCAGCGAGTTTTCGGTTAACTCTTTCACCACCGAAGCGGGGCGTTCCACCACTTCGCCCGCCGCTATTTGCGAAGACACATCGGAAGATAAAAGTTGAATAGGCATAAGCCGATTATAATCGCGCAATGAAATTCAACACGATTTTTTTTGACCTCGATGACACGCTGTATCCATGGAGCTCGGGGTTGTGGCTTGCCATTAAAAAACGCATGAACGATTACATGCGCGAAAAACTCGCCATTCCCGAAGCCGATATTCCCCGCCTGCGCGAGTATTACTACATGACCTACGGCGCCACCACGCGCGGGCTGCAAATTCATCACAACATTGATACGGCGGATTTTCTTGCCTTCGTACATGACCTGCCCCTCGAAAAATATCTCACTCCCGATGCGAATCAGCGGGAGGTTATCGCGTCTTTGCCAACCCGCAAAGTGATTTTCACCAATGCCGACATTCCCCACGCCCGAAGGGTTTTAACCGCGCTCAACCTGCTCGACCTGTTTGACGACTTTGTGGACGTGAACCGCATTGCCCCGTATTGCAAACCGCAGCCCGAAGCGTTTGCGCTTGCCATGCAAATTGCCGGTGAAACAAATCCCGCCGCGTGTGTGATGATAGACGACCTGCCCCGCACCACCCGCGCCGCGCGCCAAGCGGGCATGTTTAGCATTCTCTTCAATCAAAAATGGACAGCGGAGGACGCCCACGCGCAACTCACCCGCTGGGATGATTTACCTCAAATTTTGGAGGAGCAATAATGGAAAACGGCGGATGGATTGCGGCGTTGATTTTGGCGGCGGTCATCGTCGGCGTGAACCTGATTGCTTATGCCGCCGTGCGCGGCGCATTTCGCGGCAGTCAAAAAAGCAGCCTGCTCGGCATGTTGAACAAAACCTTGCAAACCGCGAAAAAAAAGGATGGGGATTTGCACGAACTTCGCCGCAGGCTGGAAGAACTGGAAAAAAGTAAGAAACAAGACGCGGGGGAATCTGAATCCTGATTCTTATAAAAATCGTATAAAGTATTCAGAAACTATTAATCCCAAAATGGTATCTTTTTTATAACTCGGAGGCTCTTATTATGAACAAAACTTTGAAATATGTGTTTGGCGCGCTGGCGGTGATTGTCCTCTCGCTTGGCTCGTTTGCAGGGGGCTTTGTCACAGGTCACATGCTGCCGCTTAACTTGCCCGGGCTCACCCCCGAACAGCCGCGTTCTTTTCAACCTCAACCGCCCGCAACCGCCGCGCCGGAGCAGCAAAGCGCAACCCCGCAGGAATATCAGGCGCTGTTTGCCCCGTTTTGGGAGGCGTGGAATCTCGTTCATCAAAATTATGTGGACCAGCCCGTAGATGATGTCGCGCTTATGCGCGGCGCCATCAAAGGCATGATGGAAGCGCTCGGCGATGAACACTCCTCTTACATGGACCCTGAATCTTACAAACAGGCAAACGAAAGTTTGGAAGGCTCGTATGAAGGCATTGGCGCATTTGTGGATACCACCACAAAATACTTAACAGTCACCAGCCCCATTCCCGGCTCGCCTGCCGAAAAAGCAGGCTTAAAACCCGGCGACCAAATCATCGGCATTGACGGGGAAGATATGACCGGCATTGACCCCGAAGTCGCCCGCCGCAAAGTGCTGGGACCGGCTGGCTCCACCGTTACGCTTACCATTTTGCGCGAAGGCGAAAAAGAACCGCTTGAATTTCAAATCACCCGCGCCAAAATTACCATTGCCTCCGCCACAGGAAAAATGCTTGAAAACGACATCGCATACATTCAAGTCACCACCTTTGGCTCAAACACCATGCCCGAACTGACCGCCGCGCTCAAAGACCTGATGGCGCAAAAACCCAAAGGCATTATTTTGGATTTACGCAACAACGGCGGCGGATATTTGCAAACCGCTGTGGAAGTCACCTCGCAATTTCTTGGCGATGGCGTTGTGCTGTATGAAGAATACGGCGACGGCACGCGCACAACCTTCAACGTGGAAAAAGGCGGTCTGGCAACCGATGAATCCATTCCAATGGTTGTGTTGATAAACGAAGGCTCCGCTTCCGCTTCTGAAATTGTCGCCGGAGCCTTGCAGGATTACGGACGCGCCACACTCGTCGGGGTTACGTCCTACGGCAAAGGCTCGGTGCAAAACTGGATTCCGCTGAATGGCGAAAACGGCGCGGTGCGCATCACCATTGCCCGCTGGCTCACCCCCAAAGAAAAGACCATTCACAAAATTGGTTTGACCCCCGATGTGGTTGTGGAAATGACCGACGAAGACTACGAAGCCAAACGCGACCCGCAGCTCGATAAAGCGGTGGAAGTGCTTTTGGAAATGATTGCAAAATAACCCCGTCTTGTCCAATCTCGCCCCCATTGCGCCCCGCCGCCGGAGGTCAATGACTGATGATTTTGCGTAAGTGTAAATAGAGAAATTACGAAAGGAGACCCTATGTTTTTCGACCCGTTCTATCTGATGTTTATGATTCCCGCGTTTATCTTAATGGGAATTACATCATGGTATGTGAGACATGCGTATAGCAAATGGAGCCGCGTGCGCGCGCTGAGCGGCTTAACCGGCTTGGAAGCCACCCGCAGATTGATTTCCAGCGGCGGGCTGTACGGCGTGCAAATTCAAGGCGTGCACGGCGAACTTACCGACCATTACGACCCGCGCAACAAAACCCTGTTTCTTTCACAAGGCGTGGCAAACGTTCCCTCGGTGGCGGCGCTTGCCATTGCCGCGCATGAGCTCGGTCACGCCCAGCAGGATGCCGAAGGATACATCCCGCTCAAATTTCGCGCCGCGCTTGTGCCTCTGGTGAACATTGGCTCAAATCTCGGCTGGATTCTCATCATGGCGGGGCTTTTCCTGCAATGGCTTGACCTTGCATGGCTGGGCGTTATCGCCTTCTCCGGCGGGACGGTCTTTGCGCTGGCAACCCTGCCTGTGGAATTTGACGCTTCCGCCCGCGCCAAGCGGCTGCTTTGGGAGGCGGGCATCATCCGCACCGAAGAAGAGCAGCGCGGCGTAAACGCCGTGTTGAATGCCGCCGCGCTCACCTACGTTGCCGCGCTGGTGACGGCGGTGATGCAGTTGCTGTACTATGTCTTTCTTATCGGCGGTTTGGGAAGAAGCCGCGATTAGCAGCGCATATTGATTGCACATTGCACACAACTCACCCCGAAATAAAATTTCGCGGGTGAGTTTTTTTTAACGCTTCTGCACATCTGCATTTCGTTCAGGTTTCATCTTTGTAATTGACGCTGACTCCCCCTTATGCTATATTCGCTTCATGACTCACATGCAACCCGCCCGCGAAGAAGAACTGAACGTGCTTATCCGCGCAAAATATCCCATCCTTTACATTGTCTCATGGGAAGAAAGGCGCATCGAGCAGACTCTCCGTCAGGTGGCGGCTCAGCTCCGCAAAAAACTCTACGGCTGGACGATTACCACCGGCATCCTTCCGCTGGATGGCTACGACGGCTTAATGCCCGACCCCGGCACGGCATCCCCGCTCCGCGCGTTGGATGCGATAGCTACCTCGCAAGAATCCGCAATTTTCGTCCTCAAAGATTTTCACCCCTTTTTGGATGAACGCCACCCGCTGCAAGACCAGCCCGTCATCGTCCGCCGCCTGCGCGACATCACCAGCCAGTTGAAAGAAAGCCGCAAGACTCTCGTCATCCTTTCGCCGTTGCTGCACTTTCCCCCCGAATTGGAAAAAGACATCATCGTGCTGGATTACGGACTGCCCACGCTTGATGAAATGTCGCAATCGCTTGACCGTGTGATTCGCTCCGCGCGCGAAGTAAGCAACATGCAATTGGAACTCAACCCCGAAATGCGCGAGAAAGTCCTCTCCGCCGCGCAAGGCTTAACCTGCACCGAAGCCGAAAACGTCTTCGCCAAATCACTGGTGATGACGCGCTCGCTGGACGTGGATGTAATCATCTCCGAAAAAAAACAAATCATCCGCCGCTCGCAAATCCTTGAATACTTTGAAGCCGATGAAGATATGAACTACGTCGGCGGGTTAAGTTTGCTCAAAGAATGGCTTGCCAAACGCTCGCTTGCTTTTAGCGAACGCGCCCGCCAGTTTGGGCTGCCCGAACCCAAAGGCTTGCTGCTGCTTGGCGTGCAAGGCGCGGGGAAAAGTTTGATTGCCAAAGCCATCAGCAGCCAGTGGAGACTTCCGCTGCTGCGCCTTGATTTGGGAAGCCTGTTCAGCGAGCTGGTCGGCTCATCCGAACAAAACATGCGCACCGCTTTGCGTCTGGCTGAATCCGTCTCTCCATGCCTGCTCTGGCTCGACGAGTTGGAAAAAGGGCTGGCGGGCGTTGCCAGCTCGCACCTTTCAGATGCAGGCACAACCGCGCGCGTATTCGGCGGTTTCTTAACCTGGATGCAGGAAAAAACCGCCCCCGTCTTTGTGGTTGCCACCGCAAACGACATCAGCATCCTTCCGCCCGAAGCGCTGCGCAAAGGACGCTTTGACGAAATCTTTTTTGTGGATTTGCCCAACCGCAGCGAGCGCCGCGAAATCTTTTCCATTCACATTGCCAAGCGCGGACGCGACCCGCAAAAATTTGACCTCGACGCGCTCGCCCGGCTGAGCGAAAACTTCTCCGGCGCCGAAATTGAGCAGGCGGTTATCTCCGCGTTATATGACGCATTTGAAGGGGGACATGACCTCACCCAGCAGGATGTTGCAAACGCGCTGCAAAGCACTGTTCCGCTCGCGCAGACGATGGAAGCCCAAATTACCCACCTTCGCAACTGGGCGCGCACGCACGCGCGCCCCGCATCGCCGGGCAACTGGGGACCAAACATCCGCCCCACGCCGGGCTTGCGTCAAATGGAACTGTAAAACAACATTCATGCCCTGACCGCAATTATGAAAACGCTTTACCCTTTTCATAGCTTTATTCGCCGCAACCTTGCCTTTGTGGAACGCTTCATCACCGCGCTTGGGCTTGCCGCGCTGGTGTATGTTTTGATTCTCGCCATCCCCGTTTACCCGCTGCATTGGGACGTAGTCGCTGCGGCTGCGGTGCTTTGCTTGTCGCTCATTTCGCCGGTGGTCGGTTACTTTGCGGCGGTGGCGGCGGCTGCGTATCCGCTTTTTAACGTTTCACTGTATCTTGCGGTTTTATTCCTCGCCGTTGCCGTCATTGGACAGCACATCTTCATCGAAAACTTAAGCGGAACATTGCTCGCGCTCGCGTCTCCGCTGCTTGGCTCAATTTACCTTGCATGGGTCATTCCCCTGCTTGGCGGGCTGTGGTGGGGACCTGCGGGCGGCGCGCTCATGGGCGCGTTTGCCG
>DAOTZP010000491.1:0-3680 GCA_034434265.1 Anaerolineales bacterium
TACCCTTGCTTAATTTTTACCGCAGAGGCGCGGAGGACACGGAGAAATTCATTAAAAACTCTGCGCCCTCTGCGTCTCGGCGGTTCAAAACAGGCAACATCCTTCTTTCCTTTTGAAGGCGGCAACTAGCGTTATTTAAGAAATTATTTCCGTAATGTTTGCGTAGGGCGCGTTTGCGGACTAATTTGTAAAACTTCATAAGTCCGTCCTACGTTTTTGAATGAATCACATACGGGTCAAACGCATCGCGCAGCCCGTCGCCGATGTAGTTGATGCACATGACGGTGATGAAAATCATTGCGCCGGGAAAAAATCCCAACAGCGGGGCGCGGAAGACTTGATTTTGCGCGGTGGCGAGAATGCTGCCCCAAGTGGGGGTGGGCGGCTGCACGCCAAACCCCAAATAACTCAACCCCGATTCAGTGATGATGGCGGATGCCATTTGCAGCGTGCCGCTGACGAGAATCGGTCCGATGCAGTTGGGGAGGATGTGACCGAAGATGATGCGCAAGTCGCTGCCGCCGAGCGCGCGCGTGGCGCTGACAAATTCGCGCTCGCGCAGGACGATGAACAATCCGCGCACCAGTCTGGCGGGCCACATCCACGAGAGCGCGGCGATGATGATGATGACGACCAGCACGCTGTTTTTCAGCGAGGGCAAATCCAGCTCGCGTAGGAATGCTCCCAGCAGGATAAGCACAAAAATGGTTGGAAAGGTGAGAAACGCGTCGGTGATGCGCATGAGGATGGAATCAATCCATCCGCCGAAGTATCCTGAAAGCGCGCCGACGATGATTCCCAGCGAGATGGAAAGGAAGGTGGAAATCAGCCCGACGGCAAGCGAAACGCGTCCGCCGTATAAAATGCGGGTGAATAAGTCGCGTCCCAGTTCGTCTGTTCCAAACCAGTGGGTTGCGTTTGGCAGGGCAAAACTGTTGGATGGATTTTGTTCTGTGGGGCTGTACGGGCTGAGCGGGGCGAGCAAGGCTGCCATGACCAGCAAAAGCAAAACCGCAATGGCAAATCCCGCGAGGCGGTGTTTGAAGAATCGCCGCACGATGACGAGCGTCATGCTTTGTTCGGCGTTATTCATATTTCACCTGCGGGTTGAGCCAGCCATACGCAAGGTCGGCGAGGATGTTGCACGCGACAATCAGCACGGCGGTAATCATCACGACGGCAAGCAGCACGGGGTAATCGCGTCCCTTTGCCGCGTCCCAAAACAAACGCCCCATGCCGGGCCAGGAGAAAATCGTTTCCACAAATAACGCGCCCGCGAACAAACTCGGCAGGTCCAGCGCGATGATGGTGATGAGCGGCAGGATGGCGTTTTGCAGCGCGTGTTTATAAATGACTTTGCGTTCTTTCATGCCTTTTGCGCGCGCGGTGCGGATGTAATCTTCGTGCAGCACGTCGAGCATGGTGGAGCGGAGAAAGCGCGAGTACCATGCAATCCATCCGAGACTGAGCGCGGTGACGGGCAAGACCAGATGCCAGAGCGTGTCGAGCAGGTCGCCGTTTTTGCCTTGCGAGTTTAGCCCGCCGACGGGAAAGAGCGGGTCGCCGGTGAAGGGGTTTCTTAAGGTGACGTAAAAGATGACGATGAGACCAAGCCCCAGCCAATAGACGGGGATGGATTGCCCGATGAAGGTGAGCGTGGTCATGGCGTAATCGAATAACGAGTACGGGTTGCGCGCCGAGTAAATGCCAATGGGAATGGCAAGCAGCAGCGTGACGAAAAACGAAATGCCTACCAGCATGAGCGTATTGGGGATGCGCTCGGCAATCATCTCTAAAACGGGGCGGCGGAATTTGATGGATTGTCCCATTTCGCCTGTGAACATATCGCGCAGCCAGCGTCCGTATTGTATGGGCAGCGGGTCGTTCAACCCCAATTTTTCTTCCATCGCTTCAATTTGTTCTTTGGAGATGTTGGGGTTGCGGCGGGCGGCTGTTAACGGCCCGCCGGGCGCGGCGCGCACCATCAAAAACAGCAGGATGCTGATGATGAACAGAATTGGAATGGCTTGCAGGGTTCTGCGCAGGGCGTAGGTTTTCATTGTTTACATCTCATGCACAATCTTGCCGTCCACCATCGTCAGCGCGGCTTTGGCATCGAGAATATTTTTCAGCGGGAAGTTGAACAAATCATGCGAGAACAAAACCAAGTCCGCAAGATAGCCGACTTTGATTTGTCCTTTTTCGTTTTCTTTGAATTCGGCATACGCAGCATCGCGCGTGTAACCGAGAATGACCTCTTCTAGTGTCAAGCGTTGGTCGGGGTCGCTTTCCTGCCATTTTTCACGGTTGAATGCGGCGTGCATGTTGATAATGGGGTCAAACGGCGCAACGGTCCAATCACTGCCCAGCGCAAGATGCGCGCCCGCGTTTTTGATGTCGCGCCAAGCAAATGAATGTTTCCAACGGTCTTTTCCAACGCGGGTTATCCACACATCGCCTTCATTCAGGCTGAGCGGCGCATGGCTGGTCTGCATGGATGCGATGACTCCCAATTGTTTGAAACGGGGCAAATCGTCGGGATGAATCACTTCAATATGTTCCACGCGGTGACGGCTGTCGCGCTTGCCGTTAGTTTTTTGCACAGATTCATATCCATCCAGCGCGCGACGCACCGCGCCATCTCCGCAGCAGTGGACAAAAATCTGCAGCCCCATTTTGTCGGCAAGGGTTGCCATGCGCGTAAAATGCTCGGCGGAATAAATACCCTCCACCTTTACATTTGGGTCATCCGCGTATGGTTCAAGGTTGAGCGCGGTGTACGATTCCCACACGCCATCCATAAAAAATTTGACTGCGCCGCCGCGCGCAAACTCCCCTTGAATTTTTGCCATCTCCGCGGCTTCTTTCAAATCCTCTTCTTTGGTTTCGGGCTTAATCCAATAGGGCGTGTACACGCGCAGGGTCATTTCGCCCGCGTCTTCCAGCGCAGCGTACACCATCAGCTCTTCCATGTCGCCGTTCATGTTGTGAACGCTGGTCACGCCCGTGGCGTTGATTTGCTTGATTGCCATTTTGAGCAGCTCGCGTTTTCGCGCCGCATCCGCTTCGGGAATTAATTTGCTCACCATATTCATTGCGTCCACTTCACGCAGTTCGCCGGTTGGCACGCCGTATTCATCCCGCACGATGTTTGCGGTTTCGGGAATTTCCGTGCTGCGCTCCATCAGCCCCGCCAGTTCCAACGCTTTGGTGTTCGCCCACGCGGTGTGACCGTCATACGCGCCGACGTACATTGGGCGGTCTGAAATGATGGCGTCCAGCTCGTGGCGGTTGGAAACAATGTTGTACTTAATCCCGCGCCCGACCACCCACTCGTCGGTTTTATTTTTTTCGGCAAATTCCAGCATGATGGGTTTCAAATCGTCCAATGTGGCAACAGATTGCAGTTGCGCCGTGCCCAGCCAGATGGACCCCCACAGCAGATGAAAATGCGAATCAATGAATCCCGCCGTGAGCGTTCTGCCCTGTCCGTCAATCACGCGGGTGGACGCGCCTTTGAACTTTTCCGCGCCCGCATCATCCCCCACATAGACGATACGATTTCCCTTCACCGCCACTGCCTGCGCCTGTGGATTTGAATCATCACTCGTAAAAACCTTTGCGTTTTGAATGATAACGTCTGCCGGTTGGGACATGCTTCCTCCATTGCGTTTGATAAC
>DAOTZP010000492.1:0-11369 GCA_034434265.1 Anaerolineales bacterium
TACCCTTGCTTAATTTTTACCGCAGAGGCGCGGAGGACACGGAGAAATTCATTAAAAACGCTGCGCCCTCTGCACATCGGCGGTTCAAAACAGGCAAAATCCTTTTTCCCTTTTGAAGGCGGCAACTTGTGTTAATTAATCATTAATACATTTTTTAGTTTTATAAAGACAGGAAAGAGATTATGGCAAACAAATTATCTTTATCACGCAAAAAGACCCAAGGGCAAGCCATGGTGGAATTTGCCCTGATTCTGCCCATTTTGCTTTTGATGGTCTATGGGCTGATGGAAACCGGGCGCCTGCTTTTCATCTACGCTTCCACCGTCACCGCAGCAAGGCAGGCAGCGCGGTACGGCGCGGCAACCGGCACCAGCGATAATGGAATGCCATACTATCAAGACTGCGCGGGAATCACCACCGCCGCCAACCGTTTGGGAATTATTCACCGCTTCAATCAAATTGAAATTAGCTACGATGGCGGCGTAGATGCCAACCTTGCACGGCAGCCTGTCAGCCAGCCGCCCGCGCCCGGCAATGACACGCCCGACTGCGGCGAGTATGCCGCCGCGCAAAACGGCGACCGCGTGATGGTGACTGTGCAAACCCGCTGGGAGCCAATTACCCCGCTTTTGCCGTTTGAAGGTTTCGACATCACCTCCACCAGCGCGCGCACCATTCTTGCTTCCGTGCCTATTAATGTGACCGCCCTGCCGCCCACATTTAGCGGCACGGGCGCGCACATCAGCGTCAGCACAACGGCAAGTTCCTCAACGTACTCATCTGTGGGTCAGGTGATTACCTTTACTTACACCATTACAAGCGACGGCAGCGCCACGGTAAACGGCGCGTTCACCCTGTCGGATTCGACCGGTCAGGTCAGCAATATTACATGCAGCACGAACCCGCCTTCCCTGCCCATTGGCAGCACCATGACATGCACCAGCGCCCGCACCATCACCCAAGCAGATTTGGACAACGGGTACTTCAGCCACACCATCGTCTTTGATTCCAGCAATGCGCCGGACGGGACAAACACCCACGTCATTTACGCAGTGCAAAACCCGCAAATCACGCTGGTCAAGTCGTCCAACGTTGCGGCAAGCACAACAAGCGTGACATATACCTATGTGCTGCAAAATACGGGAAACGTCACCATTAAGTCATCCGATGGCACAGCCAATTCCTATGAAATTACCGATGACAAAATCGGCGCGATTTGCAGCAACACGGTCAATCTTGCGCCCGGCAATCAGGTCACCTGCACAAAGGCGTACACCGTCACCAATGCGGATAAAAACGCAGGCGAAGTCATCAACGTCGGCACGGCAACCGCGTATTACCAGCGGTATGAGTCGGGAACAAATTCCTATGTGCGAACTCCGGTGACGGTCAACAGCAACACGGTGACGGTTTATACCGCCGCGTTGAGTTTAAACATCCTCTATGAGCCTGCCGTTTTCAGCACGCCGCAGACCATTACGTTCCGCTTCCGCGTTTATAACAACACCAACGCCACAATCACCAACCCTGATATTGAAATCAGCTCGTTTACAGGCGACAACGCCACAGCCGCCGACCTGCAAACGATGATTAACAACACGGGTGACACCGACGGCGGTCAATGCCCCGCAACCATTGGAGCAGGCAGTTCGGGAGACTGCACCGTGACCTACGCCGTCAACCAAGCGGATATTGACATTGAGGAAATTACCATTACCGCCCGCGCCATAAGCGACAGCGGATTGTACAATTCCAAGTACATGACCCGCACCATCACCATTGCAGCGGACCCGAAAATGAACCTGACGGTTGCAGTTTCGCCGGGCAATACTTCCGCCAACCCCGCCACCAAAATCAACAGCGTTGTCACATACACCTACACGGTCACCAACACCGGTAACGTAACCTTAACCGTTACCGTATCGGACCCCACTGTAACCACCACGTCGATTACATGCGCCGCTTCCACGCTTGCGCCGGGCGCCAGCACCACCTGCACAGGCACGCGCACCATGACCGATGAGGAACTGGATAACAACAGCTTTGTGACCAGCACTGGAACAGCAACAGGCGTTTTCAAAGGAAGAAACTACTACAAAACCGCCACCGCCACCGTGTGGACATCTTCCGGTCCAAGAATGAAGCTTACAGTTACAGGAACGCCGACCTCCTTCCAAGGCGAAGGCGTAACCATTAGCCTCAGCTACACCATCACAAACACGGGAAATGCAACCCTCAACGCGCCATTTACATGGAGCGGACTGCCAACAGGCGCCACCACGCCCAGTTGCGCCGCGTCGGTTGCACCCGGGGCAAGCATCACCTGCACCGGCACATACGTCACCAAACAAACAGATTTAACCGCCAGCGGGTTAACTTCGAGCATCACGGTAACATCCAGCGGCGCTTCTTCTGTGACGAGCAACCCGGTTGCAACGCTTTCCATTCCATTTATTGCGCCGACAACCTGTGTAGTAAAACACTCCGTCTTGAGTTCATCCACAAGCGGAATGGGCATGACCATTCGCAACGACAACGCCTACGGCATCCGCATCTCGCTGCTGGAAGTGACATTCACCGACCGCACCTCGCCCGACCAATTTATTAACCTTGTGACCATCAACGGAACAACCATTTGGTCAAGCAATTCCAATAACGACAGCCCGTACACCATCAACAGCGGATTTGTCAACACCGGCGCCATGCTCATTGCGCCAAACGCCACAGTCAGCCTTTCGATTGGCTTCAAACGCTCTTACACTTCCAGCGCCAGCCAAAAAATCATTGTGCGCTTCTCCAGCCCCGGCTGCACCGACTACATTTTGGATTCTTCAGACCTTACACAACTACAATAATGAAATCAATTTCCCAACCACCCCTTAAACGCGAGCGCGGGCAAAGTTTGATGGAGTTTGCCATCAGCCTGATGGTGCTTTTACTGCTGCTCACCGGCGCCGTTGAAATCAGCATCGCGCTCTTTCAATACGTCACCATCCGCGACGCCGCGCAGGAAGGCGCGACCTTCGGGTCAATTGACCCAACCAACGAAACCGAAATTGAATGGCGCACCATGGCGGCGGCTTCAGACATGCTGGATTTAACGCCCGACGATATTGCCGTGACCATTAACGGCGCGGCATGTGAAGGAAGAGACGGCGCCGGCAACCCCAACTCCATTACGGTGGAAGTGACGTTTCCGCATGTCATCACGTTTCCATTCGTTGCCGAAATATTAAACAGTCCCACCATTAATTTAAGAGCAACAGTCACCAACACAATTTTGCAGCCCGCCTGTCCATAATGTATAACGCGCCATCATCCCCGAAACCAACCGAGCGCGGACAAGCCATCATCATCATCGTCTTTGCCATCATCGGCATGATTGGCTTAACCGCGCTCGCCGTGGATGGCGGCAACGCCTTCCTCGAACAGCGCAACGCGCAAGCCGCCGCCGATTCAATCGCAATGGACGCCGCGCTTGCCCGCGTGAAAAATCCGCAAGGCAGCTTGTGGATGTATGACGCATTAAGCGTCGCCGAACGAACCGGTTACAGCCCGGATAACCCCGACAGGCATATTCAAATTAACAGCCCGCCCGCCAGCGGGGAATACATGAACAATCCGGAATACATACAGGTCATCATCACCTCGTATGTGGATACTTATTTTGCGGGCGTCGTCGGCATCAACCGCATTCGCGTGGTCAGCGAAGCGATTTCGCGCACCAAATCATCCATAAAAACGCAAATCCTCGGCGGGCGGGCGCTGATTGCCCTTGCCCCCACCAGCGACTGCGACAATCAACGCTCATTTTGGGTTCACGGCGAATCCACCATTGCCTTGTACGGCGGCGGGTTATTCGTCAACTCAAACAACCCTGATTGCGCCCTCATTCAAAACGGAAATGGAAGCGTCCGCGTGGAAGAAGGCTGGGGAATTGAAGTGGTTGGCGGGCTAAATATTCAAAAAGCGCGACTATTCACCCCGCAACCGGTCACAGGCATCGCCCCCATTGGATACCCGCCGCCCCTCTTCCTCCCCAAATTGGGATGTTCCCAGCCTGCCACCGTTTACCCGGATGGAAAAACCATCAGCGCCGGAGCGTGGAGCGGAGATTTTCCACCGCCCGGCGTGCAAGTAATGGAAAGCGGCGTATATTGCATTGACGGCAACTTTATTGTCAGCAACGGCGCGCCGCTTGAAGGACAGGGCGTAATCATTCAAGTTGAAAACGGAAGCGTGCAATTCGACGGCAACCCGCAAGTCAACTTAAAAGCAGCCAGCAGCGGAGACTACGCCGGGCTGCTTTTCTATGTGCCGATTGACAACAAAACCAGAGTGACCATTAACCTCGGCGCAGGCTCGGAATTTCAAGGAACTGTGCTGGCGCCCAGCTCCGAAATTCGCATCAACACCGACCGTTCCGAAAACGGGTTTCACAGCCAGATTATCGGCTACACATTTCAATCCAATGGACAAAGCCTGATTCGGATTCGATACAACGACGAACAAAATCTCGACTTGTACACCATGCCCTCCATCGAATTAATAAAATAACAATTCCAACATTTCATTACGGTATAATTACGCCCTATGGAAAAAAACATTATAGGTGTGCGTTTTACAAAAGTAGGAAAAATTTATCATTTCACATCGGGAAATTTATCCGACTTACAGACAGGCGAGCATGTAATTGTAGATACCGCGCGCGGAAAACACCTCGGCGAAATTGTTCAAATTCTGCCTGAGGCGCCGCCCCCGCCCGAAGGCGGTTGGAAAAGCATTGAACGGCGCGCCACCCCGCGCGACCTGCTGCTAAAACAAACATGGCAGGCAAAGCAAACCGAAGCCATGATTAATTGCCGCGCCCGCGCGGCGGAACTTCATCTCAACGAAATTAAAATCGTCGCAGCGGAATACAATTACGACGGCTCGCGCCTTGCGTTTCTTTTCAGCACAGAGAACGAGGAAAAACCCGACCTCAAATCGCTCAAAAAAGACATGCAAGAGCTGTACCCAAACACCATCATCGAAATGCGGCAAATCGGTCCGCGCGACGTGGCAAAACTGCTCGGCGGCATGGGCGCGTGCGGAATTGAAACGCGCTGCTGTTCCAAATTCCTCACCGACTTTTCGCCCATCTCCATCAAAATGGCGAAAGAGCAGGGCATTTCCCTTACCCCCAACGAAATCACCGGCATGTGCGGGCGGCTGCGCTGCTGTTTAATTTATGAATATGAACAATACGTCGAAGCGCGCAAAACCCTGCCCAAGCGCAACAAACGCGTGGTAACGCCCAAAGGCGAAGGAAAAGTGGTGGACGTCATCCCCATGAGCGGCAAGGTAACGGTGCTGATTGAAAGCGGAACCGACCGACCGCAAACCTTCACCTTCCTGCGCGAAGAAATTCAACCGTGGGACGAGCTCGAAGCGCTGCGCCGCAAGTCGCAATCTCCATGCGACAGACACGAAGGCGGCGGGTGCACTTGCGGAAAAGACAAAGACAAAAAGAAAAACTAAACCCACCCTGCGGATTACGGCAAACGTAATCCGCAATTTATACGCCCATGAATCTTGAACCGGAAAACTGGCAGGACCCAAAAAAAATCCTCGTCATTCTGGCGCACCCGGACGACCCCGAATTTTTCTGCGGCGCAACGCTTGCCCGCTGGGCAAACGCCGGTCATCAAATTACCTACACCCTGCTCACCTGCGGCGACAAAGGATTCAACCCCACAACCGCGCCGGATATGACCCCCGAAAAACTGTGCGCGATTCGGCAGATGGAACAACGCAGCGCCGCGAAGATTATCGGCGCAAACGCGGTTCATTTTCTCGACCGTGAAGACGGATACGTCGTGGCGGACTTAAACCTGCGCCGCGACCTTGTGCGCATAATACGCAAAGAAACGCCGGATATTCTCGTCACCTGCGACCCGCAAAACCTCTTTGCCGCCTACGGCATCAATCACCCCGACCACCGCGCCTGTGGTCAAGCCGTGCTGGATGCGGTCTTTCCCGCTGCGGGCAACATTGCCTACTTTCCCGAACTGCTGGCGGAAGGATACCCGCCGCACATGCCCAAAGAAGTATGGTGCTCGCTCACCATGCAGCCCAACATCACCATTGATGTAACGGAGTTTTGGGAAACGAAAATTAACGCCATTCTTCAACACAAAACCCAAGTACAGGATGTTGAAAAACTCATCGAGCGAATGAAATCGCGCCGCGCAGAAGACAGCGCCGAAGAAAACCCAAGATACGAAGAAAAGTTCAAAAGAGTTGTGTATGGATAATGCGGCAAACAACGGTCAATACTGAAAAGTCGTGACTTTGCATAACTCCAATGATAAAAAAAACAATATCACAAGAGGCTAATATGACAGATTTTCTTAAACACGCGCAGGAACTTTTTGAATACACACGCGCCATGCGCCGCGACTTTCACAAGCACCCCGAACTGGGATTTCACGAAGTCCGCACCAGCGGCATTGTCGCCAAAGAACTGGAAGCCATTGGGCTGGAAGTGACCAAAGGCGTGGGCAAAACCGGCGTGGTTGGATTTTTGGAAGGCGCAAAACCGGGACCAACCTTGCTTCTGCGTTTCGATATGGACGCGCTGCCCATCACCGAAGACACCGGCGCGGAATACGCATCCACCAATCCGGGCGTTATGCACGCCTGCGGGCATGACGGTCACACCGCCATTGGGTTAACTGTGGCAAAAATTTTGAACGCCCATAAAAATGAACTGGCGGGCAGCATCAAATTCTGCTTTCAACCTTCCGAAGAAGGACTAAATGGAGAGGAAGTCGGCGGCGCGGAAATGATGATACGCGACGGCGTGATGGACTCGCCAAAAGTGGATAAAACGCTTTCGCTGCACTTGTGGAACGACAAACCGCTCGGTTGGGCGCACGTTGCAAAAGGACCCGTCATGGCAGGCGCGGAACAATTCAGCATCAAACTGACTGGCAAAGGCGGTCACGGCGCCGCGCCGCACACCACCATTGACCCGATTGTCGCCGCCGCGCACATTGTCACCGCACTGCAAACCATCGCCTCGCGCAATATCGCGCCATTACATGCGTGCGTGGTCAGCGTCACCACCATTCACAGCGGCGCCACCTTCAACGTCATTCCGCAGGAAGCGGAACTCACCGGCACAATTCGCTCTTTCGATTTATCCGTCCGCAAAACCGTTTTGGAACGCTTTGAACAAATCGTTCGCGGCGTTGCGGAATCGTTTGGCTGCGCGGCGGAAATTCGCACCATCCGCGTTACGCCCGCCGTCATCAACAACGACGCGGTTGCCGAATCCGTGCAGGAGACAGTTCGCAAAGTGATGCCCAACCTCAACATTGAAACCAATCCCTACCTGACGATGGGCGCGGAAGACATGGCTTTCATGCAGGAAAAAGCCGAAGGCTGTTACTTTTTCATCGGCTCGGCAAATGACGAAAAGAACTTAAACTACGGGCATCATCATCCCAAATTTGATTTTGACGAGCAGGCGCTCATCACTGCCAGCGCGCTGATGGCTTCTGCCGCCGCGGATATACTGAAATGACAAGCAAGAAAAAACAAAAAACCTCTCCCAAACGAAATTGGATAAACTGGATAACAGGCGCGGCTTTAACCGCCGCTGCGGGCTTTTTCGCCTTGCAAAGCGTATCCACCCCCCAAGCGCAGCCGGAAACGCCCGCCTCCCCCCTCGCCGCCGCGCCAGTAGAAACCTCCGCGCCAGCGGATAATGTCACGGACAATGCAACGCCCGCCGCAAATGACGAACCATGCGCGTACAACTGGGCGCATCAGGAAGCCCCCGAACTGACCAAAACCTTTGCCTCCGCAGCGCATGAAATTGATTCCAAAGTGGAAGCCCGCGCCTCATTCTTCGGTGAAAGTTGCTCCTATTCAGACGGGCGCCAAAATTTTTTGCCAATGGAAAGCAATTTCTACGTCCGCATTAAGGTCAACGATTTGCAAAACGCCGGCGAACTTGGAACGTGGATTTTCAAAATCACCGAAGCGGCGCTTGCCATTCCAAAATCCGAAATTCAAGGAAATTACGGGTACGTTGAATTCTGGTTCTGGAAAAGCGAATCGGTAGTCAACATCATACGCGTTCCGATTGACCTTTACCTTGAAATGGGGCGTGGAATCCCCCCCGAACAGCTGTACGAAATGTTCAGCAGACCAATTCCTTTTTAGCCCCGCCCGCTCCGCCGCCTGCGTGAAAAACGCAGGCGTTTTTTATGGGTGTGGAATATTTTTTCGGAGCAGCCTGCAGGGCAAATTTCTGATTTGCTGCCTCGCAAGTCGGAGACTTGCTCCACAGCGCCCAAATTTTGTTTTAACCTTGACGCTCCGTCCGAATAATCATATACTATGTTTAGTAAAAACTAAACATTCTAAACAAACAACATGAAAACAAAACTTGCCCAACTAAAACAGGAATTTACCGAAGGTCTCAGCCAAATCAGCCGCTTTTGGGGCTTTCCCAAAGGCATGGGCGCCATTTTTGCCGTGCTGTACCTTTCCCCCCAGCCGCTTTCGCTGGATGAAATTGCCGCCCAAACCGGGCTGACCAAGGGCGCAATCAGCACGGAAGTCCGCACGCTGGCGCGGATGGGGCTGGTTCACCGCTCTTCAAAAATTGCCGACCGCAAAGATTACTACGAAGCCGAAACCGATTTCTTCGCCTCAATCCGTTCGCTGCTAAAAGAACGCCAGAACAGCGAGTTTGACCGCGCGGTCCGTTCGGTCAGCGAGACGCTGGCAAAAATCGAGGCGGGGGAAGTGAGCGGGGACAAAGATGAAATTCAATTCATGTATAAGCGCGTCAAAGCCTTGCAGGAATTTTTCGACGCGCTGGACAACTTGACCAAAGCCGTCATCAAAATGGAAAGTCTCGGCTTGGCGAACATCAAAACCATTTTATCGGTCTTGAAATAAAAAAAGGAGCTCGACATGAAAATTGCAGTCACCGGCGCGTTTAGTTATTCGGGAAAGTACATTGCCAAACGCCTGCTGGAACGCGGCGGGGAAGTCATCACGCTCACCAATCACCCCAACCGTCCCGACCCGTTTAACGGGAAAGTGAAAGCCTTTCCGCTGAATTTTGCAAGCGAAGAAGAGCTCGCGCAAACCCTGCGCGGCGTGGATGTGCTTGTGAACACCTATTGGGTGCGGTTTGATAAGGGAAACAACACCCAGCCAAAAGCTGTGGAAAATACAAAAGTCTTAATCCGCGCGGCGGCAAAAGCGGGAGTGAAGCGCGTGGTGCATATCAGCATCACCAACCCTTCGGCGGATTCGCATCTTCCTTATTTTTGGGGAAAAGCCGCCAATGAAAAAACCGTAATCGAATCAGGCATGAGTTACGCCATCCTGCGCCCGACGGTGTTATTTGGCAAGGAGGATATTCTCATCAACAACATTGCGTGGCTGCTGCGCCGCCTGCCTGTGTTTGGCTTGCCCGACAACGGCGGGTGCAAACTCTCCCCCGTGTATGTGGACGACCTCGCCGCGCTTGCGGTGGAAGCGGTGTATAAAAATGAAAATTACATTTGGGACGCGGTAGGTCCCGATGAATTTACATTCAAAGAACTGGTTGAATTGATTGGCGGGACAATTGAAAAGCGGCGGCTGTTAATTCCCCTCCCCCCGCGCCTTGCGCTGCTTGCCGCACAATTCATCAGCCTGTTCGTTAATGACGTATTGCTCACCCCCGAAGAAATGGACGGCTTGACCGCAAATTTGCTTGTTTCCAAAGAAAAACCCCGCTGCGCCACAAGCTTGCGGGGTTGGCTTGAAGAAAATAAAAACATGGTTGGGATGCAATACGCCTCCGAACTGGCGCGGCATTTTTAGGTTGATTAATCAATCGGCACAATGCCTGCGCATTTCGGGCTGTCCATGCACCCGTAATATTTCCTGCCTGAATACGCCCCATCGCGGTGAATGCGCAGGACCATCATCTTGCCGCAAATGGGACAGTTGGGAACTGTGTCTTCAAGCGGGTTGGCGGCGCGGAGCGCTTTGCCTGCATCGCCAATTTTTGAAATTGCCGCCTGAAAATAAGAAATCACATCGGCGGGTTTGTATTGCTCACTGGAAGGGATATGCACCAAAGGCAAGCCCGCATCCAAAAACAGCTCATCCATAAACTTGTCGCTGTCGCGGATTTCGCCTTTGGAATTCAGGCGGAGAATTTCCACCCCAAACACGGGCTGAATGGTATTTGGGTCGCAGAGCAAAAAGTCCACATATTTGCGGAAAAATTTATTAAAAAAATGCACGTTTTCATTTGGGCGCACAATATAAAAAATTTCATTAAGTGAAACTTTGGGAGCAATCAAATAACGGTTGCCCATCAATGCGGTCAATACATGAAACAAAGCGCGCTCGGGTGTGGAAAGAAATTGCTCGCGCAAGCGGTAAGGTAAACGTTCTTTTTTGGATTCTGCCATGGATGCCACCAATTTCCAATATTATAACAGCAAGGTTGGAAGGTTCATAACAACCGATTGAGCAGGTCGTTCTCTTGTTCCAAATTTTTCACTTCCCCGTCCAGCCATGCAGCGCGAAGTTTGCCGAGAATTTCCCGATACCGCGGACCTTGCGGGATGCGTTTGGCAATTAAGTCATCGCCTGTGGTGATTTGTTTTACATTGCGCCATGTTTCCAGATATTCTTTTAAGGCTGCTTCGCCCGTTGAAAGCCAAAGCGCATAAATGACAAACGGCGGAAATTTATCAAGGTGAAAGGTCCACACACTTGGAAGCGCGCCTGCAAAATCGGGCAAATCTTTTTTTAACTTTGAAGCAGCCATCACGCCATTGCTGACTTCGAGCGTTAAATCGAGACGGCGGGCAAGGCTGATGATGACGTTCTTTGGCAAATCCATAAGCCAGAGCAGGTAGCCAAGAAGCACGCGGTTGGGATTCAGGTCAAATGCTGCGGGTGGAATGGCGTTGAGCAGCCCCGCGTAGTTTGGGTTGAAAGCGGGCAGGTTGAAAATATCCATCACGCCAAATTCTTCGAGGCGGAACATCATCTGCGGGGCGTTTTCTTCCTGTAAAATCAAATCAAACTCGTGGCGGATTCGCTCCCCGCTTAAGGAGGATAAAACTTTCAAAGACTGGTCGTTGATTAAGGCAAGCGTATCGTCTTCGATGCGAAAGCCGTAGCGCTGCTCATACCGCACGGCGCGGAAAATGCGCGTGGGGTCATCCAAAAATGAGGCGGGATGCAAAGCGCGGATGATTCCATCCCGCAGGTCTTTTTGCCCGTCCAGCAGGTCTATCAGCCCGCCGAAATGTTCGCCATCCAGCCGCACTGCCAGCGTGTTGATGGTAAAGTCG